>CAINHV010000352.1 GCA_903848965.1 uncultured Opitutia bacterium
GGCACGCCGGCCATCTTCTGGCTCGATCAAAAGCGGGCCCACGACGCCCAGATCATCGCCAAGGTGAACGCCGCCCTGGCCAAACATGATGTCAAGGGACTCGACCTGCGGATCCTCGCGCCCGCGGAGGCGACCCAGTTCACCCTCGAACGGCTCAAGGCCGGTCAGGACACGATTTCCGTCACGGGTAACGTGCTGCGCGACTATCTCACCGACCTCTTTCCGATCCTCGAGGTCGGCACCAGCGCCAAGATGCTCTCGATCGTTCCGCTCATGAATGGCGGCGGCCTCTTCGAGACTGGCGCGGGCGGTTCCGCCCCGAAGCACGTCGAGCAGTTCCTCCAGGAGAATTACCTGCGCTGGGATTCCCTCGGCGAATTTTTCGCCCTGGCTGCGTCCTTCGAGCACCTCGGCGACACGCTCAATCACCCGAAGGCGCGGGTCCTCGCCGACACCCTCGATGCCGCGACCGGCAAGTTTCTCGATCAGGACAAGTCGCCCTCGCGCAAGGTCGGCGGAATCGACAACCGCGGCAGCCACTTCTTCCTCGCACTCTATTGGGCCCAGGCCCTCGCGACGCAGGACAAGGACGCGGACTTGAAGCGAATCTTCACCCCTTTGGCCGAAAAGCTCACGGCCAATGAACAGACGATCGTGGACGAGCTCATCGCGGTCCAGGGCAAGCCGGTCGACGTCGGCGGTTATTACCAGCCCGACGATCAGAAGGCCTCCGCCGCGCTGCGCCCGAGCCAGATCTTCAACGCAATCCTCGCGACGATCTAAGCCGAGAAGGTCTCATTGCGTACGATCGGAGTGGACCGGATGGACAGGACACGGACGGGGATTTGCCGGACGATCGCCGGAGACGTTTGGCGATCGTTCCAACTTGGATATCCGGCTCGCCGTTTTCTGAATTCGGCCCCCAAGAGCGCGTCGAAGATGGGCCCGCTTCCCGTAGCCACGAGCGCCAGCGAGTGGAACGACGGGCGTTTCATCCACTCGCTGGCGCCCGTGGCTACAACGGCACCGCGGTGCGAGAAGTCACTTTTATAGACATCCTCTAATAAATTTTCCGGCTGGGAAATCTGAGCCTGAAACGGGCATTCCAGCGCGGAGACGGTCCGCTGCTTCCGCATTGCCGGATGATCCGCGAACCTCAACCGGCTCGTCCCGCCGTCGGCGCCGGTCCAAATCGCTCCGCGATGCACCGCGCGCGATAGTCGAAGATCGCGGTCAGTTGATGCCCGATCCAAACGGCGTGCAGGAGTTCGCCCATCGGTCTCCAGCCGACTTCGTAAGTGACGTGGTCGGTCATGGTCACGGCCCGGCCATCCGGCGTCGGTTGGAAAAAATGCTCGTGGTGCCAGATTCGATAGGGCCCGACGCGCTGCTCATCGACGAAGTACTCCCCTTCCCGAACATGAGTGATCTCGGTGAGCCACCGGACCCGGATTCCCGGCAGCACGCCGATCCGATATTGGATCATCTGCCCCGCGTACATTCTCGCCGCGACGTCGCCGAGGATGACGAAGGACATTTCCGCCGGCGTAATCGCATTCAGATTCCGAGGCGTCGCGAAGAAGTCCCAAACCTCAGCGAGCGGACGGTGTAGGATTTGCTCGCGATGGAGCGATCGGATCATGTGTCCACGAGGGCGGTTTTGCCGGGCCACGGCAAGCGCCCGATCGACGTGGTCGTCGAACGCAGCGAGCCGTGTGCGACGGATTTGACCGCGCCCGCCCAGCTGGCGGATCCCACGGCCTGGAATTCAGGCTGGACAGGAGACTCGACGGGCGCCTTCTTCCACGGCTCTTCATGACGCTCCGCGGTTCCACGACTTCCCTCGCTCGCTTCGGCTCCCCGGCCGCAGCCGTCGTCGTCGTATCCGTCGTCGCAGTCGTCTCCGCGGTTACCCGCGCGCCGAGAGGGGCTTAATCGTTTCCACGACTTTTGCCCCTCCGGTGCCAGCCACCGGAGGGGTTTTTTATTCCCCGCGGTGTCCGGCACGGGATGGGCGTTATCAACCACGCCAATCCATGCACCACATCGATCAACTAGCCGCCCGCCTTTCGGCGCGCCGCCCCCGTCCCAGGTTACCCACCCGGTTGCCCGGAGCTCCGGCTCCGTTCAGCCCCCACTGGGCGACACTCTCCGGTTCCTCGCCCGCCGAGAACCCCGCGCATGACTTTCTCATGCTCACTTCCCTGCCCGCTCTCGTCGACCTGCGACCAGGGGCTTCGGAGGAGGGCTGACATCGGCGGGACCCGTCGATTAGCCATGTCCGCCGCAGTGCGGAGGAGAGTTTTCATTCCGCAAGAACTGCGACCCATACCACAATATCTGCGAAGCAGAACGTTCGCGGCTGTGGCAGGGTAAGGGAGCCGAAACGCCATGAAGACGAAACCCCTGACCCGCTCATCACTGCGTCTCCCTTGTCTCGCCGTACTGCTTTTCGTGCCGTTGATGCTCCCTTCTCTGCGACTCGCGGCCGCGGCCGCGACTGGTCCACAAACTCCGCCTGACATTACTCTTTACCAACTCGATCCGTCACCGACGAACCCCGTGGAAGTTAGTGCCGCGCTCGCTGCGGCCGATCGCGAGCTCGAACGGTTGGAACGCGTCAACAACGCCCGTCGTGGTCCGCCCAAGGAGGAGGGCAAGGAGCGCATCGCGGAACTGAAGGCCCGGCGCAAGGAAGTCGCCGCGAAATTCACCAAGGAGTCCTGGGACGGCATGGTGCGCGCGCTCTTCCTCGCGATGGAAACGGATCGAGTCGCCGCCACCAAGTTCGACGATGCGAGCCTGTGGAACCTGAGCCGCAACCCCGCCTTCCTCGAGGCCGGCCAAGCGACCGTCGTGAATCTGTGCGCCCCCTGTCACCTGCCGACCCTGCGGGGACACGGTGCCGGAACCGACGCCTTTGGCCCGGACCTCACGGACACCAAGTGGATCCATGGCGGCAAACCGTCGGAGATCTACGACTTTATCACGCACGGCGCCTTCACCAAGGGCATGCCGCCGTGGGGTTCGATCATCGGCCCGAAGAAAGTCACCGAGGTCGCGGCCGTCGTGCTCAGCAAGCATCAAGAGGGCGAGCTGATTGAGACGACCAAGGATCCGCGCCCCACTACCTCCCCGGCCGGTCCGGCAGAATAGCCAGGTTGGGGGTGGCAGCGGTCTTTCCGTGGCGGCGATCGTAACGTGGCTGCACCGCTTTGTCGGGCAGACCCCATTCTCTCAAAGCGAGTCGAATTCATCGCCGCCGGGCCGGATTCGTTTCGCTGGCGACTGCTGACGACTTTCGCCGAGCATCTGGGGGCCCAGAGCAACCTGTTCATGGTGCAGGAGCAAACTGCAGAGGCCCGGTTATCACCAAGCGCGCACGTTTATTTTCGGGCATCACACGGACGAAATTAGTTGCGACCGCCGCCAGCCGCTGAAGCGACCGGGCCCTGAACCGCGCTCAGCGCTTCAACGCGGCGCAGAAGCGGGCCAGCCGCGTAACGCCCTTCTGGATGATCTCGTCACTCGTGGCGTAACTCAGGCGCAGGTAGCCTTCAGCGCCAAACGCGCTGCCGGGCACCGCGGCCACCTTCTCCTCGTCGAGGAGGCGGTTGCAGAAATCGAGGTCCTTGAGCCCAAAGCTCGCGATGTTCGGGAACAGATAGAAAGCGCCCTCGGCGAGCAGGCAGGAAACGCCGGGAATCTTGTTGAGCTCGGCATGCAGGAACTTCCGTCGCCGATCGAAGGCGACGAGCATCTTTTGCAGCGCCGCCGCGGTCTTTTCCTTCTCGGTCAACGCGGCGAGGGCGCCGTATTGCGCGAACGTCGTGACGTTCGATGACATCTGGCTTTGCAATTCCGAGATCGCCTTGGCGATCGGCAGCGGCGCCAGCGTGGTGCCGATGCGCCAGCCCGTCATGGCGTAGGTCTTCGAGAATCCAGCCACGGTAATCGTCCGGACCTCCGCTTCCTTGCTGAGGGTCGCGACGCACGTCGGCTTGGCGCCGTCATAGACGAGGTGTTCATACATCTCGTCGGACAGGATGTAGAGGTTGTGCCTGACCGCTACGGCCACGAGCGCCTCGAGTTCCGCCCGGGTATAGAGAGCGCCGGTAGGATTGGAGGGAGAGTTGAGGATCAGCAGCTTGGTCTTCGGCGTGATCGCGGCCTCGAGCTGGGCGGGCGTCAGCTTGAAACCGGCCTTGTCGTCAGCGAGCACCAGCTTCGGCACCGCGCCCGCGAGCTTCACCATTTCCGGATAACTCACCCAGAATGGCGCCGGCACGATGACTTCGTCACCCGGCGAACACGTGGCGAGCACGCCGAGGTAACAGTTGAACTTGCCGCCGGGCGACACGATCACCTGGGCCGGGGTCGCGGCCAGGCCATACTCCGCCGCATAGCGATCCACGATGGCCTTGCGCAGGGGTTCGATGCCGGGTGTCGGCGCGTACTTCGTCTTGCCCGATTTCAGCGCGGCGATGCACGCCTCCTTGATGTGCTCGGGCGTGTCGAAGTCGGGTTCGCCGGCGGCGAAACCACAGACATCTTCACCGGCAGCTTGCAATGCCTTGGCCCGGGCATCAACGGCCAGCGTCGGTGACGGCGAGACATTGCGGGCCCAGGTCGAGAGTGGCGCAGGATGATTGCTCATAGACAAAAGAATCTGACCAAAGGGTGCGGCCCGGGAAATGCAAGCCCGCGGACTTCGCCGCGGTTGCCGCCCGACCAGACACAAAAAAGCGCGGGCTCGCAGCCCGCGCGCGGCGCCTCAGCGCTTCTTCTTGCCGGAGCTGGCTGGCAGGAACTCGATCGCCAGCCGGAGCAGTTCGCCGATGCTGGCGTCCTTTTGCCGCGCATAGCGCTTCAACATCGTGCGCTGGTCCGAAGTGATGCGGACGGAAATCTGCCGATGCGGATCACGCGACGGCTTGCAGCCATCAAAGTCGTAACCGGCGATGGCGACACGGACGACCTCGCTGGCCGTCTTGAAGCCATGTCCGCGACGACACGTCTCAATTCGGGAGATCAGGGACTCGGGCAAATCGAAGGTGAGCGGGGCAGACGGCTTGCGGGATTTTTTGGCCATACAACTAGCGGGCTGTAAGCTGGAGGGGGGCTGGGGTGTCGTCGATCAGGCACCCCCTGCGGTTGACGGCAAACGAAAAATTTCCGCCGCCGGGTCCCGGGCGTCGATACCATTACTCACGCCAAACAAGCCAGCGTGAGTTCCAGGGCTTCCCTGGGCGAGTCCACCACCATCCAGGCCTGCGCCGAAATTTGCGGTTCCACCTGTCGGCCATTCCGAATGAGGAGCGTCTTCACTCCGCTGGCGGCGCCCCCGGCGACATCCACATCGGCATCGCCCACAAAGAGTGTATCCGCCGGCTGCACACCGAGTCGCTGCAGGATGGCCCGCAGGCCTTCGGGATCCGGTTTGTGCGTGGCGAGATCATCGCCGCAGACGGCCGTGGCAAAGAAGGATTCGAGTCGATGCTCGTTCAGGATCCACTCGGTGGAAACCCGATCGCGGCCGGTCCAGAGGGCCAGTTGCACCTGCGCCTGCAGCGCACCGAGGATTTGGGTCGCGCCGGCAAACGGCTGAATCAGGTGGGCGTTCTCGCGATGGTACTGCTCCATCCGGTCGAGGGCCGTCGGCAAGTGCGCCAGATCCGGCAGCAGCGCACCGAGAAAACGGGCCGGTGGTCCACCCAGGCTCGCAAAGATATCCTTCTCCGGCCGGCGTCCATACGGCGCAATCGCATGACCGATGGCCGCCAGCACGAGCGGCAGGCTGTCGACGAGCGTGCCATCCAAATCGAAAACCACAGCTCGGGGGCGAAATCGCGGCGTCACGGCGCAAGGCGGGTTACCCGTCCCGGCGGCGGTGCCGGCACCTCGGTGGCCAGCGCGGACGGCTCGAAAATGCCGGCGGGGAATTCCAAGTACAACGCGATCCCATTCACCTGCAGACGGGTCTTGTCGCGCGTGACCTCGTTGCGGAAATCGACCTCTTTCGGAAGCGTCTGCTTCTCGGCGCCATTCGGCCCCTGGATCTCGACGGTCTTCAGGGTGATGACCGAGAGCGTCTTCAATCGCTTCCCCGCGCGATCAAGCAGTTCACTCTGCAACGGCTGATTAAAGACCGTGTCGAAATAGGCCCGCGCGGCGACGACGCCGCTGGCGCCGCTCGCAAAGCCGGCGGGAGCCGGAAAGAGAAACGCGTAGGCGGGCCGGCCAAGCACCCGGTTCGTGCTTTGCAGCCGGGCATCGGGCCACGACAGATACGACCGCTGCAGATCGAAGGCCGTCGCATCGACCCCGGGAATCAAAGGCGCAAACATCGCGGCCGCCTCCAACTCTTTCAGCTCACCGTCCGTCCGGCGCCAGACCGAAGCGCGCGGACCGTCCGTCACCAGCAGGCGGTGGCGGCGCCCTTCCCCATCGGTGATTTCAATGCGGTTGACGCTGCCATCCTGGGTCCGTCCACCCCACATCCGCCCCTGAAAGATTCGGGCCTCGCCCCGCCGCGGCAACGCGTGTAGTTCAAATTCCAGAAAATAATCACGCAGGATGCCGGACTGCCGGAACTGCGTCAGGATCCGAGCCGCCTCGGCCTCGTCCGGCCGGCCAATCTGCGACAGTTCCGGGGGTGGACTGTTGGGGACAGCCGCCGCGGCCACGGTGATGCCGGCCAGCCAGATAAAAAAAAACCGCCAGAGACTGGCGGGCGTGAACGGAGCCATCCCGGGCATGGCCAACTTGCTATTTCGCCGGAGCGGTGTCCGGAGCCGGGGCGGTGACGCCCGCAGCGGCGGGAGTCGTCGGGAGCGTCAGGGGAGCTGTCGCCGCCGCCGGAGCGGCTGCGGGTGCGGGCTGAGCCGCAATGGACGGCAGGGCGTTGTTGGCGGCCTCGTTGCCGTGGGTCCGCTCATAGATGCGGCCGAGATAAAGGGTGAAGGCCAGGACGAAGAAGATGACCGCCGCGTAGATGGTCGACTTGCTCAGGACATTGCTCGTATCGGCGCCGAAAGCCGCCTCCGCCGCGCCGCCGCCGAGGGCCGCGCCCATACCACCGTCCTTCGACTTCTGGGCCAGGACGACCAGAACGATGAAAAGGGAGACAAAGATGAGGAGGACCGTGAGAATTCCGAGGAGGATGCTCATGAGAAAGGATCAGAAGTGCAGTTCCACGCCGGGTTTGTCAACCGCCACGTTGCTCCACCAGCGAACCTCAAGCCCCGTCGGGCCTTTGACGCCCGCGCCGCCAGGTTTCAGATCAGGCTTCGACGCCCAGCTTCTCCAGCAGCCGCTGTAGATCTTCGTTACCGCGGTACTCGATCACGATGCGACCCTTCTTGGCGGAATGAAGCACCGCCACCCGGGCGCCAAGGTGGGATGTCAGTTTCCGCTCGATGCCGCTGACGGCCGCGGCGTCCTTGGCGTTCAAACCGGGCTTCGCGATTCGGAGCGGCGATCCGCTGCGCGTCCTCTTCACCGTCACGGTGAGCTTCTCAGTCGCCCGCACGCTCAGCCCCTCCTCAATCACCCGGCGGCCGACGATCGAACGCTGGGCGGGATCCTCGATTCCCAGCAGGACCTTCGCATGGCCCACACTCAGAAGATTCTTAGCCACGAAGCCCTGCAGTTCGGGATCGAGCGAAAGGAGACGCAGCGAGTTCGCGACGGTGGCGCGTCCCTTCCCCACCCGTTCGGCCGCGGTTTCCTGGGTCAAGTCGAAGTCGCGGATGAGACTCGCATACCCGTGGGCTTCCTCGATCGCATTCAGGCCCTCGCGCTGGAGGTTCTCGATCAGCCCGAGCGCCGCAGACGAGGCGTTGCTCGCCTCCACGATGCGCGCGGGGATCGACTTGATCTTGAGCAGTTGAAAGGCGCGCCAGCGGCGTTCGCCCGCGATCAACTGGTAGCGTTCGCCGGCGCGCCGGACGACGATCGGCTGCAGAAGACCCTCGGAGCGAATGCTGTTGGCCAATTCCTGCAATTGATCCGAAGGGATCTCGCGCCGCGCCTGATAAGGGCTCGGCTCAATCAAATGCACGCCCACTTCAATATAACCGATCGCCGGCGGCGGCGAAGCGGCTTCGGCGGCAGGACCGGCAGACGCTGACGGGGAGGAAGGAGCCGGCGTGGCCGGGCGGGCGGCGGCGATGAGCCCACCGAGGCCACGACCGAGACGGGATTTAGATGCGGCCGACATGCTCATTTGCCTCCCGGGATAAACAGCGATTGTCCGACTACAATCCGGGAAGGGTCCGAAATCTGGTTGGCGTTGATAATATCCTGTTGCTTCGCGCCGAGCCGGCGCGCGATTTCGGCCAGCGTATCGCCTTTTTGGACGGTGTAACGGATGCCTTCCTTGGGATATTCCTCGGCCGCGGCGGGGACCGGGGCCACCGGGCGCGTGGGCGTACCCTTCGAGACGGACTCGAGCGCGACGTTCGTCTGTTTTGCGAGTCTTTCCATCTGCTCGCCAACATGGGCGAGGGTCTCGGACTTCGAGGTCGCGACCGCCGCCCGGATATTCTGGTTCAGGTCGGCGATGGCGGTGTTGAGCTGCGGCAGCGTCGCAAACGACTTGGCTCCCGCACTGTCGCGGAGGCGCAGTTCGGCATTTTCACGCTCGAGTTGCTCCAGCCGGAGCGCGAGTTCGCTGACGCGCTGCGTCAGCCCGCGCACATCTTCCCTCACGTTGGCAAAATCGAACGCCGAGGGCGGATTTTGCCCGACCGCGGTGCCAGCCAGCACGATGCCGAGGACCAGACTTTTCCACATGGCGGTGCAGCTTGGGGAGCGCGGCCGCAAAAACAAGCGGCATGTAATGGACGCGCGTTCGCCGACCGAATTGACGTCCCGTTTACCCTGCGGATAATGGACGCGTACCTGCTTCAGGTGTGCCTCGTCCCCCGTGACTGCCCGTCTCTTTCTTCTGGTCGTTTGCGTCAGCGTCCGGGCGGCGCC
The DNA here is from genome assembly GCA_903848965.1 of uncultured Opitutia bacterium. Taxonomy (GTDB): domain Bacteria; phylum Verrucomicrobiota; class Verrucomicrobiia; order Opitutales; family Opitutaceae; genus ER46. The sequence goes on from CAINHV010000352.1 coordinate 8,983, forward strand.
GCCGCCCGAACTGGCGAGCGGCTTGGAGCATCTCAAGGCGCAGGGGAGTTATTCCTGGGAGGAGATCAATGCGGATCCGGGGCCGGTGGCGCAGCGTTTCGAGACGCGTCGCGGCAAGGTTACGGTGGTGCAGCAGAACACGTCGCCGCACGTCATCGGGAGCATCGATCGCAATGGCGACACCCTCATTCAGCGCGATTGGCAGGATGGCCTGCGGCTCGACACCATCATCACGGCGAGCGGTGGCGTAGTGACAAAGACGCCGGACGGGTGGATGACCGAGCAGGAAATTCTCTCGGCGCTTGCCGAGGAGAGATTGCAGGCCGGAAACGGGACCACCCCCCGGCTCGCCTGGCTCCGACGGGCTGACCGGCCCAACCTGCGCCGACCGGATCAGGAACTGGTTCCGATGCTGAAATCGGTCAGCGAATTTGCGGCGGCCGGCGAAAGCTATGTCACCAGCAGCCAGATACCGCCCGAGGTGTCCGGCACGGGATCGGCCGTCGACATCACGCTGACGATCAATCTGCGCCGGGGACTGATTCGCGACTATGAGGTCAAGATCGAGGCGACTCGCCGGGTGTCGCGGGCCCGGGTCGAGGTGCCGATCAGCGATCAGCGGATTGTGATCCTTACCTACCTGCCGATTGCGGCAATCGCGATTCCGGAGGAAGCGCGGGAAAAGTTGCCCGCGTCGGTCCGGCCGTAACCGAGGGCCAGCCGCGGCATCTTAGCGGGTCACCAGCAAGGGCGGCAGCGGAGTGGAGTCGAGCTGCGTCCCGGCCGGCACCTCGAAGCCCCGCAGAAACTCCGTGGCCGCGAGCATTCGCCCGCCCGGGCGCTGCAACCGTCGGAGGCGCAGGATTCCGTCGCGGGTCGCGATCTGAAGTCCGACCTCATCCGCCCCTAGAACTGTGCCAGGCTCGGCTGGATCCATCGCAAGCGGGGCCACATCAGCGAGGCCGATTTTCACGATCTGGCCCTGCAGGGTCAGGGTACAGGCCGGCCAGGGAAAGAGCCCGTTGATCCGGGCGGCGAGCGCCCGCGCCGACGCCTGGAAATTCAAGACTCCGTCCTCCTTGCGGAGTTTCCGGCAATGCGTCGCCGCGGCGTCATCCTGCGCGGTGAAGGCCAGCGCACCCCCAGCCAGAAGAGGTAACGTCCGAGCCA
>CAINHV010000353.1 GCA_903848965.1 uncultured Opitutia bacterium
ATCATCGCCCTCGATAACCTCGACGACTTCGTCAAAATCATCCGCGCCTCCCAGAATCGCGAGGAGGCCAAGGTCCGGTTGATGGCGAAGTATCCGCTCTCCGAGCGCCAGACCGACTCCATCCTCGAGCTCCGCCTCTACCAGCTCACCGGGCTGGAGCGGGGCAAGATCGAGGCCGAATATCTCGAGCTGATGAAGCTCATCGCCGAGCTCCGCGCGATCCTCGAGTCCGAGGCCGTGCTCCTCGCGTTGATCAAGCAGGAACTCGGCGAGATGAAGGCGAAGTACACCTCGCCCCGTCGCACCGAGATCGTGGCCGCCGTGGGCGACTTCCGGATGGAGGACGTCGTCCCGAACGAGGGCTGTGTCATCACCGTCTCCCACCTCGGCTTTATCAAGCGCACGCCCGTCGCCGACTACCGCTCCCAGAGGCGCGGGGGCAAGGGCGTGATCGGCGCGGAAACCTACGACGAGGACTTCGTGGAGAACCTTTTCACCGCCTCGACCCACGACTACATCCTCTTCCTGACCAGCATCGGCCAGTGCCATGCGAAGAAGGTCTACGACATCCCCGAGGGCACGCGCACCGCCAAGGGCAAGTCGGTCTCGTCGTTCCTTCGGCTCGCCGAGGGCGAGAAGATCGCCGCGATGATCTGCGTGAAGGACTTCGCCGCGGATCGCTTCCTCGTGATGGCCACCAAGAGCGGCGTGATCAAGAAGAGCTCCCTCGCGGACTATGCCAACTGCACCCGCGACGGCGGCCTCATCGGCATCAATCTCGCCGAGGGCGACACCGTGATCGGGACCGTGCTCACCACCGGCAGCGACGAGCTCATCCTCGTGTCGCACGAAGGCCTCGCCGTCCGTTTCCGCGAGCGCGACGCCGAGTCGGGCGATGTTCTCTTCCGCCCCACGGGCCGCGCCACCGCCGGCGTCACCGGGATGCGCTTCAAGCTCGCCAGCGACTGCCTCGACGTGATCGAGGTCGTCGACCACCAGGCGAAGTTCCTGGTCGCCAGCGAAGCCGGCCTCGGCGTCCGCACGCGGTTTGAGGATTACCGCCTCATCAATCGCGGCGGCAGCGGCGTCTGGGCCATCGATCTACCCGAGGATGGCTCGGTGAAGCTCGCCGGCGCGCTCAGCATCAAGGACACCGACGAAATCATGCTGCTCACCGCCAAGGGCCAGAGCGTGCGTTGCCCGGTGAACACGATTCGCGAGGTCAATCGGGGCGGCAAGGGCGTGAAGCTCCTCACGCTCGCGCCCGGCGACAAGCTCCTGAGCATTGCCCGGGTCGTCGAGAGCGACGAGGAACAGGCCGCGACCGCCGCCGCCGAGGCCGGCACTCCGGCCGGGTAGGCCGGATCCAGGCAGTGAAAAGACGTTCAACGCGTGGCCGGACCCAAGCCCATTGATGCAGGGCTGCCGCCTGCCGGCCGGCCAAACTGTTCACTCGACTCAGGGACCGTCGGCGAGCGACGGCCCTACACTCCAGCGCATCGTCACGAATAACCCCCGCTGCACCCGCGGACGCCGGCTATTGTAGCCGCCGCACCCGCACTCGCGTGCCGAGTTCGATGAACTCGATCCAGTAGCCGTTCAGGATGGCCGGATAGATCTTCACCTTCGGGCTGGCGACGCGGCTCGTGAAATACGGTCGCGGCCGATTATCCACGCGCCAGATCGATCCATCCTTCATCGTCCAAACCGTGGTTTCCTCCCAACCGGTGAACGTTCCGTCGATCTCGGTCTCGATTACATTGGCGGCCGGTCTCGGTGCGGCGGCGGACGAGGGATTCTTTTTTGCCCGGCGCCAAAATCCGGAGGACGTCGGCTCGGCGGCGCTCGCCAACGCGGCTTCCTGCGGCCGCGGTGCCGGCGGTTGGGCCGCCGACAGCCCGGACCCCACCGTCGCCGTCTTCGGCTCCGGTGCCGCGATCAGCGGCCCGCCGTACCGGTGAAAGAGCGCGTCGAGTTCCGCCCGCTCGGCCGTCGAGAGTTTGCCCAGCCCGGCACGCTCGAACTCCGCGGGCGTCAGTTGCGTCGAAAACGTCTCCGCCGCAAAGCCCGCGACGGCCGCGAGGCCCCAACCCATCAGCGCAGGCAGCAACTTCATCGTGGATGATTTTGGCCGGGCCCGGAGCGCCGCCAACACAAATTCCCGGCCGGGATTTGCCGGTCGTCGCGGCCACCTCCAGATTCCGTGGATTTCCCGGCCGCAAAATCGGATTCGCCCTTGCCAACGGAGGCCCCCGTTCACTCCTTGGAATGTCACCCATTCGGCATGCCAGGAAAAATCACTTCGCTGCTCTCTCCCGCGAATATCGCGCTCAACGTCCAGAGCACCAAACGCACCGGTGCCCTGAATGAAGTCGCGCGGCTGCTGGAGAACCATCCGGATGTCGCCAATTTCGCCGGCTTTTACGACGAGCTCCTCGCCCGCGACCGGCTCGACACCACCTGCCTCGGCAACGCCATCGCGCTTCCTCACGCGCGCACCGAGCACGTCCGGAAGATCGTCATGGCCGTCGGCCGCAGCCCGGCCGGCATCCCGTTCGATGCGAACGGCGAAATGGTCCGGCTCTTCTTCGTCCTCGGCACACCGAAGACCAAACCCGGCGACTACCTCGCCGTGGTGAGCGCCCTCTGCAAGATCCTCAAGGATCCCGCCGACCGCGCGAGCTTCCTCAATGCCGCGACGCCCGAGGACTTCATCGCCGCCATCGAGACCGCCGAGTCGAAGCTGGGCTTGTGAACCGCTCGTTGGCCTCGCCCGCCGGGGTCCATTGTTGAATCACTAACTGACACTAACGGAGCACTCACTCCGAGCTCCTCGTAAGTGCCCCGTCGGTGTTAGTTAGAACGTGTCGTGCGCCTCTTTTGAGGTAAAACCGAGGGCGGGCAATTGGAGGGACGAGGTCCCCCGAGTCCGAATCCGTGAAACCATGCCATCGGCCTGGACGGAGCTCGGCGCTCCAGACGACAGGAAGTGCCTGACAGCCTCTAGCGGTCGCCTGCATCTCGCGGCTCGACGCGGAATCGGGCACCCGCCACGGTCTTGCCCGAATGATCCGGTCGTTCGTTTTCAGCGAAGGCAAACTCGTCGGCCAGGACCTCGAGCGCGAGGCCCTGCGGCTCGTCCGCGCGGACAAGGGGCTCCTCCTCTGGGTCGATCTCGAGGAGCCGACCGAAGACGAGATCAAGTTCGTCCTCGAGGGCGTGTTCCAGTTTCACCCGCTGGCGATTGAGGACTGCGTCGCCCCAACCTCGCTGCCCAAGGTGGAGGACTACGAGGACTACCTCTTCATCGTGACGCACGGCGTGGACTTCACCCGGACGGAAAAGTTCAATACCACCGAACTCGATTTCTTCCTCGGCAAGGACTACATTGTCACCTTCCACACGACGCCGATGCGCTCGGTGTCAGTGCTGATGGATCGATTCACGAAAGCCGCCGGCGTGGGCCCGCGGGGCCCCGACCGGATTGCCCACACGTTGATCGATTTGCTGGTGGACAACTATTCGCCGGTTATCGACGAACTGCGCGCCGAGCTCGAGGAACTAGAGGAGCACGTCCTGGGACGCGAATCCGTCCATCAAAACCTCGTCAACGAGCTGCTCCATGTCCGCGGCGACTTTACCAGCCTTCGCACCATCGTCCGGCCGCAGCGCGACGTGATCGAGCGTCTCGCCCGCGGCGACAGCAAGATGATCCGCCCCAAGCTGCTGCCCTACTTCCGCGATCTCCGGGACAACCTTGCCCGGCTCGAGGACACCGCCGCGGGATACCACGAACGCCTGATGATGGCCTTCGACATTTATCTCAACAAGGCCGCCTTCGAGGCCAACGAGGGCATCAAGTTCCTGACCGCCATCACGGCCGTCACGATCCCGATCATGATCATCGGGACGTGGTACGGGATGAATTTCGAGGACATGCCCGAGCTGAAGCACGGCTACGCCTGGGCGCTCGGCAGCACGGTCGTCACGACGATCCTGATGGTGATCTACCTGAAGAGGAAAAAGTGGTTCTGAGGGGGCCGGGCTGCGTCCGGCCCTAAGGACGCGCCGCTGACGCGTTCTGGATCTTCGCCGCCTCGGTTTCCATCTGGGTCACCAGTTCGTTCATCTGATCCACGACCGCCTGGACGGTCTCCGGCCGCGTGAGGTCGACCCCGGCTTTTTGGAGCTGGGTCATCGGGTAGTCGTTTCCGCCGCTGCGCAGCAGCGTGAGGTAGCGGTCGGTCGCCGCGCGGCGCGACGCCTCGCTGCCCGTGGTCATGTCCTTGAAGAGGCTGGCCGAGGACGCAAAGCAGGTCGCGTACTGATAGACGTAGTACGGGCTGTTGTAGAAGTGTGGGATTCGCGACCAGGTGTAGTGGTAGAGCTCATCGATCGTCACGGCGTCGCCGTAGTAGTCCTTCAGCAGCTTCGCGTAGATGCCATTAAGGACATCGACGGTGATCGGCTGGTCCTTTTCCACCAGGCGATGCGCCTGCAGCTCGAAGTCCGCGAAGAGCACCTGGGTGTAGAACGTGCCCACGATCGAATCGACGGCGTGCTGCAGGAGCAGGAAGCGCTCCTTCGGATCGGTGGTCGCTGCCAGCAGGTGGTTCAGGAGGAAGCGTTCGTTCGTCGTCGAGGCCACCTCGGCCACGAAGATGGTGTAGTTCGCGTTCACGAACGGCTGCGCCTCGTACGACAACACCGTGTGCATCGCGTGCCCGGCCTCGTGCGCAAACGTGAAGACCGCGTCGAGCGTGTCGTTGTAATTGAGCAAGAGGTAGGGCCCG
>CAINHV010000354.1 GCA_903848965.1 uncultured Opitutia bacterium
TGTTAAAGAGCAGGTCGAGCCGGCCGAACGTCTCGCGGGTTTTCGCGAAGAGCGCGCGCACGGAATCCGGGTCGCGGACATCGGTGGGCACGACGAGCACCTGGGAGGCGGGCGCGCCGGATTCGCGGACGGTTTCGGCGAGGGCGTCGGCGCGGCGGCCGGCGAGCACCACGCAGTAGCCGGCGGCGAGGAGGCCCTTGACGGTCTCGCGGCCGATGCCGGAACCGGCGCCGGTGACGAGGGCGATTTTCTGGGGGGAAGACATGGGGAAAAGCGGGGGTGAGGAGCGAGTGACAAGGAAGACGGAAGATCTTCGCGGAAGAAGGAAGAAAATAACCCGGACGTTGCGCGGCGGAAGTAGCGCAGAGCTCCGACTGGCGACGATCCGTCGGAGCGCGCTACCGTGGATCGAAATGTCGTTCGCCGGTCGGAGACCGGCGCTACCCTGAACACCGCTGGAGTGGCACGGGTCGCCCGACCCGTGGATACGGATCCGAATGCCAATCACGGGTCGGGAGACCCGTGCCACTCGGACGCCCTGCATCCGAATCACCCCCGCCCGCTCACGGCATCGGATACGGATCCGCAAACGCCCCAAACGAGCCGAGGCCACCGTCCACCTCGAGATCGGTGGCGGTGACAAACGACGCATCGGCGCTGCTGAGCCAGAGCACGGCCTGCGCGACCTCCTCCGGGCGGCCGATCCGGCCGAGCGGATGCCGGTTGGCCAGCGCCGCACCGCCGCCTTGCCGCTCGAGGCTCGCCCGGACGAGCGGCGTGTCGATCGCACCGGGCGACACGGACACGACGCGAATGCCGTCTCGCGCGTACTCCACGCCCCACTGACGCGCCTGCATCACGTTGCCGGCCTTGATGGGACTGTAGGCTCCAACCTGGCGGGCGGTCCGGTGAGCCTGGCCGCTGGCGATGTTGATAATCACGCCGCTGTGCTGCGCCTTCATCCGCGTGAGCGTGTGCTTCGCGAGCAGGGTGTAGCCGGTAAAATTCACGTCGACGATCCGCTGCCAAACCTCGGCCGGCATCTGGTCGATCGGCTGGTAGGACGCCGGGGGCTGGATGGCCGCGTTGTTGACGAGGACGTCCACCGCGCCGAATCGATCGACGGTCCATGCCACGGCGGCGCGACAGTCGGCTTCCTTGGAGGTGTCGCAGCGCACGAAATGCGCTCCCGGCGGCAGCGTGGCGGCGGCCGGTTCATTCACGTCGAGGCAGACGACAGCCGCCGCCCGCGAGTGCGCGAACGCCTGGAGAATGGCGAGGCCGATGCCGCTCGCGCCGCCCGAGACGATCACGACGCGGCCTGAGTTGTCGTAGCTGACGCTGCCGGAGGGACGGGAAGAGGGCATGGTGCGGAGAAAGCAGGCGGGAACGGGCGTGACAAGGGCGCGGCGCAGTGGGCGTCGGTCGAGTAGCGCCGGTCTCTGACCGGCGCTGGCCGGTCGGCACGCGCGAACGGGGCTCGAAATGCCGTTCGCCGGTCGGAGACCGGCGCTACCCGACTCTCAACTCTCAGCCCTCAACTCTCAACTTCATCACAAACCCGCCAGGCGCGTCTCGGCATCGCCGAAGCGATCGAGCTTCACGCCCATGCGGTCCATGATGCCGAGGTAGAGGCTGCACACTTTGCGGTTCTCGTCGCCGGCCTCGAGGTAGTCGAGGCTCCGGCCGGTCGCGAGCCGGCCGCCGAGGCCGCCGACAGTGAGCACGGGCAGCTTCTTGTTATCGTGCTTCGTGCCGGACCACATGTTCGAGATGAACATCAGGCAGCTGTGGTCGAGCACGGTGCCGTCGCCCTCGGGCATCTCGTTCAGTTTCTGCGCGAGGTAGGTGAGCTGGCTGACGTGGAAGCGGGCGATCTTCTCGTAGTCCGGGGACGTGTCGTAGTGCGACGCGCCGTGGTGGCCGTCCTTCACGCTGAGGAACGGATAGTACAACGCCGAGAGATCGCGGGCGAGAAGCAGGGACGCCACGCGGGTCTTGTCGGTCTGGAAACCGAGTGCGATGATGTCGCACATCAGCCGCACGTGGTCGCGCAGATCCTCGGGGAGCCCGTTCTCGGGCCGCTTCATGGTGAGGGCGGGGCGGCCGGCGCGTTCCGCGCGGTCGTCGGCTTTGTCCTTGTCGGCCCGCATCCGCTCGATGCTCCGCTCCACGTCACGCACGCTGCCGAGGTATTCGTCGAGCTTGGCCTTGTCGGTCGCGCTGATCTTGCGGCCGAGTTTGGCGGCGTGTTCCTTGACGCGATCGAGCACGCTGATGTTGCGCAGGCTGCCACCGTTCTCGAAGAGGCTGTCGAAGGCGAGCGACGGGTAGAGCTCGTTCGGCACTGGCGCATCCGCGCTCTGCCAGCTGATGTGCGAGCTGTAGGCGTTGGAAAAATTCGTCTCGTGGTAGCCGGTCATCGGCGCCTCGCACGCGAGCACCATGCTGGGCTGCAGCGTGTCCTGGCCGATGTGGTTGGCCAGAACCTGATCCATGCTGATGCCACCGTGGATGATCGCGCCCTGTTTGATGGGCACGCCGGAGAGCAGGTTGCCGGTCATCGCTGGATGGATGCCGTGGCCGGTGGCCGGCTCGTTATAGAGGCCGCGGATGACGTTGACCTTGCCCTTGAGTGGCTCGAGTGGAGCCAGCGACTGGCCCAACTCCATCTCCGCGCCGGATCCCTTGGCCCACCAGTGCTCGGGGCTGACGCCACAGCCCATGAACATGACGCCGAAGCGCATCGGAAACGCCGCGGCGGTTCCCGGGCCGGCCTCGGCGGCGGAGGCGGTGAGCGCTCCGACCCCGGGCAGCGATTCGAGCCACGGCAGGGCCATGGTCACGCCGACCCCGCGCAGGAACGTCCGGCGCGAGAGGCTGCTGGGAATCGGGCGGGGGGCGGGAACGTAGGGTTTCATGGCGGGGATTGGTTGGGGTGGCGCCGGTCTCCGACCGGCGTCTACGAGTCGGAGACGGGGACTACGGGCTCATGCTCAGCGCTTCCGGGCCGCGCTTGGTGAGGAATTGCCGGCTGGTGACGATGCTCTCGATCACGGTGTCGAAGCGGTGGCCGTTGGCCGCGAGCCGCCGCTGGATTTCATCGATGAGCGGTTCGTCGGAGATCATGAGGCTGCGGCCGAGCGCGTAGGCGAGAAGCTTGCCCGCAAAATTCTTCACGAAGTCGGCCTCGCGGTGGGCGCGCACATACTGGCGCACGCCCTCGACGCCTTCGCCGCGGCTGCCGCCGGGAAACTCCGCGCGGGCATCCACCGGCCGGCCGGCGAGATCCTGCGTGCGCCGGTCGCCGATGGGCCCGAAGGCCTCCAGCGCGAGGCCGAGCGAATCGAAGCGCGCGTGACAGGCGGAGCAGTTGGGGTCGGAGCGGTGCTGCTCGAGCATCTCGCGCAGCGGGAGATTCATCTTCGCCTCATCCTGCGGTAACTCGGGTACGGTCGGGGGCGGTGGCGGGATGTGTTCGCCGAGGACATAACGCACCACCCAGTAGCCGCGCTTGACCGGGCTGGTGCGGAGGCCGGGGGCGTTCTTGGTCAGGAAGGCCGCCATCGGGAGCAGTCCGCCGCGGCCGTAACGATCGGCGTCGGAGATGCGAATCCACGTGGGGGCGGCGTCCACTCGCGGGCGCTCGTGGCTACTGACCGGCGTCGCGAACGGGATCCCATAGTGCTGCGCCAGCGGCGCGTTCACGAACGTGTCCCTGGCGTAGAGGAAATCGGTGATCGGCCGGTTCGTCTGGAACACATCCAGCAGGAAGCGAACCGGCTCCTCGAACATGGCGTCGCGCAACTCGGGGGTGAACGCGGGGAAGCGATCGCGATCGACGGTGCCGATGTCCTCGAAGCGGCGGAAATCGAGCCAGTTTCCGCCGAACTCCACGGCGAGCGCCCGGGCCTTCGGATCCTGCACCATTCGTCGGGCCTGCGCGGCCATCACGGCGGGCTCGTGCAGTTTGCCGGCGGCGGCCTGGGCGAGCAGTTCCGCGTCGGGCACGCTGGACCACAGGAAGTAGCTCAGCCGGCTGGCGAGATCGAGGTCGGTCAACGGCTGGATGCCCGTAACGGATTCAATGAGATCGATCCGGTAGGCGAACTGCGGTGACATCAGCACGACGACCAGCGTCTCGCGCAGCGCGGTCTCGTGATCGAGACCGTCGCGGGTCCGGCCGGTGCGATAGTAACCCAGAAGATCCTCGCGATCTTCCGCGGTGAGCGGACGGCGGTAGGCGCGCTCCGCGAAGGCGAGCAGCGATTGGAGGTGGCTCGGTTCGGCGGCGAGCCGGGCGCGCTCGACCCAGCGGATGCCGTCGTTGGTGGCCTGGAAGTAATCCTTGAGGGCCTGGGTGGCGACGGGGTCGCCGTTGCTGACGCGGGCAAGGTAGTTGGCCTCGAGCTGCCGGATGATCGGCGTCGAGACGATCTCACTGTCCTTGAGCTGGGCGACGAGCGTGATGGCGGGTTCGTTGTCGTCGAAGCTCTCGCGGGCGCCGCGGGTGCCGTTGACGGTGAGCTGCACGTAGCTGCGGCTGTTGGCCGAGGCGATGAAGTCGAGTTCGCGCCACATCCGGTCGAGGGCGATCCGATCCTTTTCGTCAAGGATCAGCTCGGAAAGCGGCTGGTCGTCCCGGAAGTATCCCATGACATTGTGGTAGCCGGCGCTCAGGTAGCGGCCCTCGTCGCGGCCGGTCTTGAAATAGAAGCGTCCCCGCTCCTCGCGGTAGAACATGTCGGGAAACACGCTCGCGAACTTCGCGAAGGCCGCCTCGTAACGGGCGCGCTGGCCGGCGGGAACGGCGAGATCGGGATCGCCCGCCTCGTTTTCGAGGAAGGGCGTGCGGCCGGGACCGAAGGCGTTGTCCCATTCCACCGCGGAGATGCCCTCGTAACGCAGCATGGGCTCGCCCTCGACCTGCAACTGGCCGGCGTCGTAGGTGCGCCGGTGTTTCGCGTATTGCTCATTCTTCCATACGAGGAAGGGCAGCCAGGCGGTGTTCACCTCGCCGGCGTTGATGTTGAGGAAGCGGCGCTCGATCTTCTTCCGCACCGCGACGACCTGCTCGCGCATCGCCTCGCACCCGGCGCGGGCGAGATTGGGCTGGCCAGCCGGCGGGGCGGGCAGCGCGCGCCAGAGCGATTGCAACTTCGCGACGGGGCCGACGTCGGCGGGCGTCTCGAGGGTGGACCAAATGGTCGCGAGGTACTTGGGGCTGACGCGATTCTCGCGGGCGATATCCGCCAGCGTGGACCCGGACTGGCCGAGCGCGGCGCGGTGGCGGAAGCGCCAGGCGGCCTGAAAGTAATCGGCGTAGTCGGTGTTCTGGCGGTGATAGAGATCGATGATCTGTTGCACGCAGAGTTTCTCCCGATCGGCCTCCGTGATCATCGGGTGGGGGGCGAAGGCGAAGCCCTCCTCGCGCAGGAACATATGGCTGGCGGTCTCGCGCGCGGCCTTGAGGTATTTGTTCAGCAGCGTGGGCGACATCACCAGCGTCTCGCCGGAATTGTCGAAGCCGGCGGTGTTGGCGGGATCGACGGGGAATTCGCGCGTGGGCCGCAGATCGACGCCGGTGAGATCGCGGATCGAGTAATTGTATTCCACGTGGCTCAGCCGCCGGGCGAGCACGAGGCCCGGGTCGCCGGCGTTGCGCTGGATCTCGTATTTCCGGACGGCGTGGAACCAATCGACCGCCTCGCGGCGCGCCTCCGAGGAAGGATGCAACGTGGCATCGGATGGCGGCATCTCCTCGTGCTCGAGTCGCTCGAGCAACTGGCTCCAGCGCTGGCCGTCGCGCACCAGCGCGGCCATGGTGGGAAAGGTGGTGAGATCGAGCTCGGCCTCGGGGTCCTCCTTGCCGTGGCACTCGAGGCAGTACTTCTCGATGAACGGCTGAAGGGTGCGGCCGAATCGTGCTTCGAGATCGGCGCGGACGGCATCCTCGGCGCGGGAGGCAGCGGAAAACGCCGCGGCGAACAGAAGGATTAAACAGGCGCGGCGGGTCATCGCGAAGGGGTGGGGGGGTACGACCGCGGCGCCGGGTGACGCAGGCAGGATCGTAGGGGATTGAATCTTTGGCGGACGATGCGACGCAACCGAGAATTCGCAACCGAACGACAATCACCCGCGCCGGGACTTCGTGGCGCCAGTCTCCGACGTGCAGCCGGTGGGTCGCGTTGGTAGTCCCGCCTTCAGGCGGAGTTCGATCGGTCAGGATTCCGCCTGAAGGCGGAACTACCAACCCGAACTGCGGTTCGCCGTGGCATGGGTCTCCCGACTCATGAAAGGGGATCCGGTTCGCACTCCACGGGTCGGGAGACCCGTGCCACGCCAAGACCCGTGCCACGCCGCCCAGATCGGCTAATTCTGAAACTCGATCCAGTTGAGCCCCAGGAGCGACGCGCGATTCGCGGCCTTGGCGACGACGCAAATGTCGGTGAGCCCGGCGCCGGCGGGCAGGCGGGCGGGGATTTCAGCGAACGGCTTTTCGCCGGTGACAGGTACCTCCACGGTCGCCAGCAACTCGCCCTGCGGGGTGCCGCGACGCAGCTCGAACTTGCCCGATCGCGACGTCAGGCCGCCCGCGCGCATCACGATTCGGCTGATGCCGTCGAGGTTGAGATCGCGAAA
>CAINHV010000355.1 GCA_903848965.1 uncultured Opitutia bacterium
GCAAGCGTCTCTCCTTCGTTGATCGGGGTGTAGCTTAGCCTGGTAGAGCGCCTGGTTTGGGACCAGGAGGTCGTAGGTTCGAATCCTATCGCCCCGACCATCTGTATTACCTGCGGGATTCCTTCCCTGTGCGGCGAAGGAGCCGTTGAGTCAAAGGAGTCATGCCGAGCAGGATTAGCCCGATCGAGATCGCGTACGCTTCGGGTTCCGGAATGACGCTAATGCTCCCGGCGAGCGACAAATCAGCGCCGGCATTGTCGCGAAACCTAAAGGTCGTCGTGCCCGGACCGTCGCGCCAGCCATAGATCCGAAATTCAATCGCGCTGTCGATCGACTGGAGGGACGCGATCCCGGTGAGGTCCACCGTCTGGGCCGCGGGCAGAGTGTTGCCGAAGGCGAAGTCCCACAGCGAACCGCCGGGCGTGAAGTCGGTCACATTACTCGCGAGGGTAAGGTGAAAATCGGTCACCGCCGACGAGACGCCGAACAGCATCGTCAGCGAGGTCAGCGCAAGGGCGTGGTCGGGCAAAGGGGTGATCGTGACGGAGAGAAAATCTCCCGCGCTCATCGCCCCAGCCAGCGATGTTTGATCAAAACCGGACCCGCCGAAGGTGTTGGCCGCGGACGAGGCGGTGACTCCGCTTCCGACGTTGAGTGTTCCGCCGGCGAGAGCGGAGTCGAGCAGGGTGGCGGCCAGCGGCCGGCTGGCGGCGGCGTTGGTGCCGGAGACATTCCAGGCCACGATCTGGCCGTGAAGCACAGCGGCCCCGCCCAATGCCACGCTGAAGACGATTCGCCGAAGCCCGAGTGCCGACTGCGGTGAGCTGAAAATCCTGCTCGTTATCATGCGGACCAGTGCATGACACCGAACCCGCGAGCGAAAAGGCACCACAGGCCCCAATATCAGGGCTTCGCTTTTCGGCGTCTTCGCCGGACTCAGCGCGCCCGGCGAGTGTCCCCGGCGAATCGCGCCGCGGGAAAAACGCTACTTGCCCGGCAGATTCAACTGCACGCCAGGAGCAGCATCCGCCGGCTTCGCCGCCGGGACGGGAGCGGCCGTCGGCGCCGACTCCGCCAACTGGGTCATCCGCAGCGTCAAGGCGCGCTGCGTCCACAGGCTGCTCGGATCGATCTGCAGCAATTGTTCGGAAATCTTCTGCACCTGCGCGCTGTCCAGCGCCTCGCCCGCGAGGCTGGCCAGATGATAGCCGGCCTCGGCGCGGATGGCGCGGAGCTGGTTGGCATCGTCCAGCAGTTGCTTCAACTCGGTGCTCCCCTCGGCCACCTTGCCAGACTGGATCTTCGCCAGGCTGCGCCCCAACTGAACGCGCGCAGCGAGCGGACTGCCCTTGAGAACCGAAAACGCGGCATCGTAGCCCGTGATCGCCTCGGTAAATTTTCCGGCCGTATAAGCCTCGTCGGCGAGCCGCAGTTGCGCGATCCCTCCAAGCGAATGCTGAGGATGCGCGGCGGAAAAGGTCTTGAGCTGTTCGGACGTCGTGACTGCCGCATAGGCCTTCTCGATGTCCAGTTCCTTCTGCCGACTCATGTACTCCCAAAGACCCTTCGCGAGGACGCCCATGAGGATGAGGACGCAAAGCGCGATGACGGCCTTGCTGTTTTTCTCCCAGAATTCGTTTAGCTTGTCGCCGAAGGTCGGGACATAGGTCCCCTCGACCACGACGGGGTTGCGATCATCACCGGCGGGGTTCGTTGGCAGGGGGGAGGCAGGCATAGTCGGAGGTTTTATCGATGGAACCGAGGACGAGAACAAATGCCGGTGTGCATGTAAATGCCGGAAAACTCCGTTCCCGCCGGCCAATCGGATGATCAGTCGAAGACCACGGTCTTGTTGCCGTAAACGAGGACGCGGCCTTCGAGATGCCAGCGCATCGCCTGGGCCAGCACTGACTTCTCCAGGTCACGGCCCTTGCGGACCAGGTCTTCCACTCCATGGCGGTGCGTGATCCGGGCCACATCCTGATGAATGATCGGCCCTTCATCGAGATCGCGAGTTGCATAGTGCGCCGTCGCACCAATCAACTTCACCCCGCGGGCGTGAGCCTGATGGTACGGCCGGCCACCGGCAAAGGCCGGCAGGAACGAATGGTGAATATTGATCACCGGAGCACCGAGGGTCGCGAGGAAATCGGCCGACAAAACCTGCATGTAACGCGCCAGCACCACCAACTCGACGCCCCACTCCCGCAGCAACGCGATCTGTTCCAGCTCCGCAGCTGCCTTGTTCGAGGCGTTGATGGCGATCTGCACGAAGCGAAGACCGTAGCCCTCCGATGCCTCGCGCAGGTCCGAGTGGTTGCCAACGACCCCGACAATCTCGCAGGGGAAGTCGCCGGCCTTCCAGCGCAGCACGAGATCGTGAAAGCAGTGGTCCGCCTTCGACACGAACAAGGCCACCCGCGGCCGGGCATCCGATGACTGCATCCGCACCTTCATGCCCAGCGAGTGCGTGGCAAACTCGGAAAAATCCCGCGCGGCCGCCGCCCGATCCACCGGGCGTCCCTGCGACTTGTCCGCCAGCGCGTGGCTGGCCGCGGTGGCCTTGGCCGCGGCGCTGGCGGCACCCTCGCCCACGGCCACGGAGAACGCCGGCTGCCATTCGACCCGCTGGAAGAACACGCCCACCTCCCTGTCGCGATGCTGGTCGGCGTGGAGAATGTTGCCGCCGCGTTCGAAGATCCAGCTCGCGACCCGCGCCACCAATCCCGGTTGATCCGGGCCGTGCAGCAGGGCGATCAGCGTCGGCGTGGCGTCCATGCCTGGGTAAAAAGGGTCAGAAATATCGAAGTCCCGCTCAGGAAATGAGCAGGACTTTGCCGGTGGTGGCCCGGCCTTCGAGCGCACGGTGGGCGGCGGCGGCAGCGGCGAGGGGATACGTGGCGCCGACCCGCACGGCCAGTTTTCCCGCCGCCATCCAGGTGAAGAGATCGTTCGCGCGGCCGCGCAATTCCGCCGAGTTCTGGGTGTAGTGCACCAACGTCGGCCGCGTCACGAAGAGGGATCCCTTTTGAGAAAGGAGGAGCGGCGCAAACGCCGGCACCGGCCCGCTGGCATTGCCAAACGACACCATCATGCCGCGCGGCCGGAGACTGTTGATCGACCCTTCGAAGGTGTCCTTGCCGATGCCATCATAAACGACATCCACCCCGCGCCCACTCGTGAAAGCCCGCGCCGCCTCGGTAAAATTATCCCGCGTGTAAACGCACACCGCCTCCGCCCCCGCTTCCCGGGCGAGTTTTGCCTTATCGTCGGTTCCAACCGTCGCGAGCACGCGGGCGCCGCGCAGCCGCGCAATCTGGATCAAGAGGAGCCCGACGCCACCCGCGCCGGCATGCACGAGCGCGGTGTCGCCGGCCTTGAGCGGGAACGTGTCGCACGCGAGGTAATGGGCGGTCATGCCCTGTAGCATCACTGCCGACGCTTGCGCCGCAGTGACGCCCGCGGGGACCGGCACCGCCTGCGCCGCCGCGACGATCGCCTCGTCGGCATAGGCGCCGTTGATCGCCGCACTCGCGATCCGGTCGCCGACTTTGAATTCCGTCACGCCCGGGCCCACTGCGGTCACCTCGCCGGCGGCCTCCTGGCCGACGGTATGTGGCAGCTTCACCGGGTAGAGTCCGCTGCGCTTGTACGTATCGATGAAATTGAGGCCCGCCGCCTCGACTCGCATCCTCACCTCACCGGTCGCGGGCGCCGGGAGCGGCACGTCGTCCAACTGCATATTTTCCGCCCCGCCCGTTTCATGAATCCGGATTGCGCGCATAAATGAACAGGAAAGGACGGCGTCGCAGGGTGTCAAAGTTCCGCTCGACGGCCCTCAGACCAGCGTGACATTGCCCTTGTACTTCTGAATCGGGCGCACGCCGACGTGCTTGGCCTGCAAGGCATGAATGCCCTCCACCGCGGCGAGCGCGCCGGTGATGGTGGTCATGATGCAGACGTTGTGGGCATAGGCCGCGGAGCGAATCGCATTCTCATCGCGGCGCGGGATCATTCCACCGGGTGTGTTGATCACCATCTGGATTTGACCGTTCTTGATCAGGTCGACCGCGTTGGGCCGGCCTTCGGTGATCTTGGCGAGGCGCTTCACCTTCACGCCCGCGTCCGTCAGGGTCTGGGCGGTGCCGCTTGTGGAATAAATCGTGAATCCGAACTGCTCGAGCCGGCGCGCGATTTCCACCGCCCGCGGCTTGTCACTGTCCTTGACCGAGAGGAAGACGTTGCCCTTGACCGGCAGGCCGGGCTTGGCCGCGGCCTGCGCCTTCGCGAACGCAATCCCGAGATCGTCATCCAGGCCCATGACTTCGCCGGTGGAGCGCATCTCCGGACCGAGCGCGATCGTGGCGCCGGGGAAACGCGCGAAAGGAAACACCGCCTCCTTTACGCACCAGTGTTTTGGAGTCTGCTCCCGGGTGAATCCGAGATCCTTGAGCTTGAGCCCGGTCATCACCTTCGCGGCCAGCTTCGCCAGTGGCACGCCGATCGCCTTGGCGACGAAGGGCACGGTGCGCGAGGCCCGTGGGTTGACCTCAAGCACGTAGAGCTGGTGGTCCTTGATCGCGAACTGCACGTTCATCAGGCCGATGACCTTCAAGGCACGCGCCAGTTCGTAGGTCGCGCGCCGCACTGTGTTGAGCATGTCGGGCGGCAGCGTGTGCGGGGGCATCACCATCGCGGCGTCGCCGGAATGCACGCCGGCATACTCGATGTGCTCGAGCATGCCGCCGACGACCGAAGTCTCGCCATCGCTGATACAATCCACGTCGAGCTCGATGGCATCCTCGAGGAACTTGTCGATCAGCACGGGCTTGCCCGGCATGACGTCGAACACCTGCCGGACGACCGCCTTCAACTCGTGCTCGCTGTAGAGGATGAACATGCCGCGACCGCCGAGTACAAACGAGGGCCGGACGAGCACCGGATAGCCAATCTCGCCGGCACAGCGGAGGGCCTCGGCCTCGCTTAAGGCGATCCGATTCTCCGGCTGCCGGAGGCCCAGCGGCCCGAGGATGGCGGCAAACAACTTCCGGTCCTCGGCCATTTCGATGCTTTCCGGGGAGGTGCCGATGATGTTAACGCCATTGGCCTTCAGGGCCGTGGCGAGGTTCAGCGGCGTCTGGCCGCCGAACTGCACAATCACGCCGCTGCAGCCCTCCTGCTCGTAAATCTCCAGCACGTCCTCGAGCGTCAGCGGCTCGAAGTAGAGGCGATCGCGGGTGTCGTAGTCCGTCGAAACGGTCTCGGGATTGGAGTTCACCATCACCGTTTCGTACCCGGCCTCGCGCAGCGCGAAGCTCGCGTGGACGCAACAGTAGTCGAACTCGATGCCCTGGCCGATCCGGTTCGGACCGCCGCCGAGGATCATGATCTTCTTCCTCCCCTGCGGGGGCAGAATCTCGTTCTCGTCACCGTAACTGGAATAGTAATACGGCGTAACCGCCTCGAACTCCGCCGCGCAGGTGTCGACCAGCCGGTAGGTCGTCTGGATGCCGCGCCGCTTGCGGTCGGCCCGGACCGTCGCCCAGTCGGTCCGCAACACGTGCGCGAGCTGGGTATCGGAAAAACCAAACTGCTTCGCCCGGCGGAACAGATCGTTGTCGATCGCCTCGAGCGGGTTGCCGGGAGCCGCCGCGGCCCGCGCCGTCAGGTCCTCCTCCATCTCCCAGATTTCCCGGAGCTGGTGCAGGAACCAGGGATCGATCTTCGTGAGATCGAAAATCCGCTCCACCGAATAACCCGCCCGGAAGGCGTGCCGGATGTAGAAGATCCGCTCTGCATTCGGCGTGCCCAGCTTGGCATTGATGACCTTTTCCTCGACCGGCTCGTCACCGCCGTGCTTGCCGCCGCCGCCAAAGCCGCGCGCCCCCGTCTCGAGTGAACGGAGGCATTTCTGCATCGATTCCTTGAAGGTGCGCCCGATCGCCATGGCCTCGCCGACCGACTTCATGGCGGAGGTCAGTGTCGGATCCGCATCGGGGAACTTCTCGAACGTGAAGCGCGGTATTTTCGTGACGACGTAATCGATCGTCGGCTCGAAGCTCGCGGGCGTGAGCCGGGTGATGTCGTTGCGCAGCTCGTCGAGTGTGTAACCCACGGCGAGCTTGGCCGCGATCTTGGCGATGGGAAACCCGGTCGCCTTGGAGGCCAGCGCGGAGGAACGCGACACGCGCGGGTTCATCTCGATCACGACCATCCGGCCCGTCTCGGGATCGACGGAGAACTGGATGTTAGATCCGCCGGTCTCGACGCCGATCTCTCGAATGACCGCGAAGGAGGCGTCCCGCATGATCTGGTATTCCTTGTCGGACAGCGTCATCGCCGGCGCCACCGTGATCGAGTCGCCCGTGTGCACGCCCATCGGATCGAAATTCTCAATCGCACAGATGACGACGCACTGGTCCTTGTGATCGCGCATCACCTCCATCTCGTATTCCTTCCAGCCCAGCAGGCACTCCTCGACAAGGACCTCGTGCACCGGGGAGAGGGCGAGGCCGTTGGCGCAGATGTGCTCGAATTCCTCGCGATTATACGCGATACCGCCGCCGGAACCGCCAAGCGTGAACGAAGGCCGGATGATGAGCGGAAACGCGCCGAGCATCTCCGCCGCCTCGCGCGCCTCCTCCAGCGATTTGACGGTGCGCGATTTGGCCACATCGAGACCGATCTTAAGCATGCACTGCTTGAACAGCTCGCGGTCCTCGCCCTTGTTGATCGCCTCGGGCTTGGCTCCAATCATTTCGACGCCGTACTTTTCGAGAATCCCGCGCTTGTGCAGTTCAATCGACAGGTTCAACGCCGTCTGTCCGCCCAACGTGGGCAGCAGGGCCGAGGGGCGCTCTTCGGCGATGATCTTCTCGAGGATATCGACCGTCAGCGGCTCGATGTACGTCACATCGGCGAACTCCGGATCCGTCATGATCGTGGCCGGATTCGAATTCACCAAAATTACCCGGTAGCCCTCCTCCCTGATCGCCTTGCACGCCTGAGTACCGGAATAATCGAATTCACAGGCCTGGCCAATGACGATGGGGCCGGCGCCGATAATGAGGATGGATTTCAGGTCGGTGCGTTTGGGCATATGCGCAGATCTCAAAGAGGGTTGAGACCGCCGAAACGCGCGGCAAGCGGGAAACGGAATTCCAACCCGGTTCGTGGGTCGCGACCCCCAGCCACGGGGCGGGTGGCGTGGTGGAAAAAGCTAGACTCCGTGCCGCTCGCAGAAGAATCATCCGCGCTTTCCCGCCCCCACCCGATTCCGCCGGCTTGACCGGCAGCGGCCAAACCAACCGGAGGGAAGCCCTATCATGCGTTACCGTTACCTTTGTGTGCTCCTGATCCTCGCCTCGCTGGCCGTCCGCGCGCAGACCCCGACGGACGCCCCCAACCTCGATCACGGCAAGAAGCTGTTTCAGGGCCATTGCATCTCCTGTCACGGCCCGAATGGCGAAGGCGCCCGCGGCCCCACCCTCGCGCAGCCCAATCTCCCGCGGGCCTCCACCGACGCCGCGCTCGTACGCATTATTCGCTCGGGCATCCAGGGCACCGAGATGCCAGCGCACCGGATGCAGCCGCACGAACTCACGAACCTCACCGCGTTCGTCCGTTCGCTCGGCAAGCTGGCCCCGGAAACGGTCCCCGGCAATCCCGCGCGGGGAGCCGAATTATACAAGACTAAGGGCGCGTGCGCCCAGTGCCACACCCTGCGGGGCGAGGGCAATCTCATTGGCCCCGATCTCACCGAGATCGGCCGCAAGCGCAGCGCCGCCTTCCTCCGCCGCTCGATCACCGAGCCAAGCGCCGAGGTGCCCCAGAGCTTCAATGCCTACCGGGCCGACATAAACATGCCGCTCAACTTCCTCTTCGTCCGCGCCAAGGCGCGCGACGGCCGCGAAATCGCCGGCGTCCGCGTCAATGAGGACACGTTCTCCATCCAACTCCGCGACCTCACCGGCAAGATTCACTCCTTCTCCAAGGACGATCTGACCGAACTGCACAAAGACTGGGGCCAGTCGCCCATGCCGGTGTATGCGGCCGTTTTCTCCGCTGAGGAATTGACCGACTTGGTCGCCTTCCTCTCTTCCCTGCGTGGCGTCGAAAGCCGCTAACCCCTTTCCGAACATGATCCTTTCGCTGCGTCCCACCACCTTTGCCCTCCTCCTGCTGGCCACCGCGGCCTCGGGATTTTCCCAGACCCAGGTGCCCTATCAGCGCATCCTGCGCGCGGATGACGAGCCCGGCAACTGGCTCACCTACTCCGGCAACTACGCCGCCCACCGGCATAGCAAGCTGACCCAGATCACGCCCGAGAACGTCGCCAACCTGAAACCCGTCTGGGTCTACCAGCAGTCCGACACGAGCAAGTGGGAGGTCAGCCCCATCGTGGTTGACGGGATCATTTATGTCAGCGAACGGCCGAACGTCGTCACCGCCCTCGACGCGCGGACAGGCCGGCCGATTTGGAATTACCGCCGGCCGCTGCCGGAGGATGTACCAATCTGTTGCGGCCGGCCGAATCGCGGCCTCGCCGTGCTCGGCGACGCGGTTTACCTCGGCACCTTCGACTCCCACCTCGTCTGCATCGATGCCAACACCGGGGTCGAGCGGTGGGACATCGTGGTCGACGACTACAAGATCGGCTACTCGATCACCGTCGCTCCGCTCGCCGTGAAGGACAAGATTGTCGTCGGCGTCTCGGGTGGCGAATTCGGCGTGCGAGGTTTCCTGGCCGCCTTCGACGCCAAGACGGGCAAGCAGGCCTGGCGCTGTTACACCGTCCCGGGCCCGGGCGAACCCGGTAATGAGACTTGGGCTGGTGACAGTTGGAAGATCGGCGGCGCGCCCACCTGGGTCACCGGCGCCTACGATCCCGAGTTGAACCTCATCTATTGGGGAACCGGTAATCCGAGCCCCGATTACAACGGCGATGTGCGCCTGGGCGACAACCAGTGGTCCGATTCAGTTGTCGCGGTGAACGCGGACACCGGAAAGTTGACCTGGGGATTCCAGTTCACACCGCACGACACCCACGACTGGGACTCCAACCAGGTTCCGATCCTGATCGATGCCGACTTCAATGGCCGCCCGCGAAAAATGCTGATGCAGGCGAACCGCAATGGCTTCTACTACGTCCTTGATCGCACGAACGGCGAGTTCCTCAAGGGCGAGGCTTACGCCCGGCAGAGCTGGGCCAAGGGCCTTGACGCCAAGGGCCGCCCGATCCTCATCCCCGGCCTCGAGCCGACCGCCGAGGGCGTGCTCGTTTATCCCGGACTGGAAGGCTCGACTAACTGGCTGAGCCCGTCCTACAGCCCGCAGACCGGCTTGTTCTACGTGCAGACGAAGGAAAATTACGGGCAGTATTACTACAAGATCCCGAGCGAGTATAAGCCCGGCGAGCACTTTGAGAATGGCGGCGGCCGCAACGTGCTTGGCGAAGAGCCCTACGGCTCCCTCAAGGCCATCGAAGCCACCACCGGGAAGATCAAGTGGGAGTTCCGGCAGCAGATGCCGGGTACGACCTCCCCCAATGCCGGCATCATGACCACGGCCAGCGGACTCGTCTTCAGCGCCACGCGGGAAGGCTACTTCTTCGCCCTCGACGCCAAGACCGGCAAGTTCCTCTGGAAGTTCATGACCGGTGGTGGCGCCTATGGCAGCACGGTCAGCTATCTTGTCGACGGCAAGCAGCACGTGGCCATCGCCTCGGGCGCCAGCCTCTACGTTTTCGGCCTGTAATCCGCCCGCCCCGCCGTCGCGTTGGGCGCGACGGCCGGTGGCCGCCCGGCCTAGCCCAACCGGGCCGGATCGATCCCGAGCATCTTCGCCGCCGCGGCCTTGTCGCCCCGGCAGGCGTGAAGCACTAGGTCGATATACTGCTTCTCCTGGCCGGCCAGATATTCGGCCAGCGCGGGCCAGTGCTTCAATTCGCGCAGCCGCAGGGGAAGTTGTTGGGACGTGACGACCCGCGTCTCAGTCGTGACTGCGATTTTCGAAACGACCTGGCAGAGTTCCGTGAGATTGCCCGGCCAGTGATACGCCGCCATGACGGCCAGCGCGTCGTCGGTGAACTCGATTAAGGTCGGCTCGAACAGCGGGTTGGCGGCCTGCGAAGTGTAGTGCTTCACGAGCAGGGGAATGTCCTCGAGGCGATCCCGCAGCGGCGGCATCTGCACGGGCAGAGAGGCCACGCGATAGAACAACTCGTCGTGAAAGGTGCCTTCATCGACCAGCTTCTCGAGATCCTCGCTCGTCGTGCAGACGAGCCGGAAGCCGTGGGCGGTGTTGCGCAGCACGCTGACCAATTCCTTCTGCACCGCGAGGGAGAGGCACTGCAGGTGCTGAAGATACAGCGTGCCGCCCTTGGCTTCCTTGACCCAGCCGCCGCCTTCGCCGTTCTGGCCAATGAGCCCTTCGCGGAAATTCGTTTCCGAGCTGAGCGAACAGTCGATCCGCCGGAAGGCCGCCTCTGGGGCCCCGCTGGCCGCGTGCAGGATTTCCGCCACGGCTGTCTTGCCGGTGCCGTTCTCGCCCAGCAGCAGGACCGGGGTGCGCACCGTGGCGAGCTTCTTGACCTGGGAAATCAGCTTCGTCAGCCGCGTACTCTTGCCGATGAGCCGGCCTTCGATGTCCGTCGTCTTGACGCCTGGCGCCAGCCCCGAGAGGGCCCGCTCCGCCTGCAACTCCCGAAACTCCAGGCCCCGTCGCATCGCCGCGATCAATTCATCCACCCGAAAAGGCTTCTGCAGGTAATCGAACGCACCGTACTTCAGTGCCTGCACCGCACTCTCAGTGGAGGCGTAGGCCGTCATGATGATGACCACCGCGTTCGGGTCATAGAGCTTCAGCTGCTTAAGCAGGGTGATGCCGTCCATCGGCTTCATGTCGATGTCGGCCAGCACGAGGTCGTACTTGTCCGCCTTGTACCGCACGAGCGCCTTCTCCCCGTCGGTGGCAAAGGACGTGGCAAATCCCGTGGGCTGGATCACGGCCTCGAGCATCTCGTGAATCGAGACGAGATCGTCGACAATGAGGACGGCGGGCATGAAGCGGGAGAAACCGGAGCGTTAGCCGTTCCGGGGGCGGGAGCGCAAAATCACGGCGCTGAGGGAGCGCTTATTGCAGGCCGCCCGCGACGGCGCCGAGCTGGAAAATAGGGAGGAACATCGCCATGACGATGCCACCCACCACAACGCCTAGGAAGACGATCAGCATCGGCTCGATCAGTGAAGTCAGGGCGGACACCGTCGCTTCGCACTCCACGTCGTAAAAGTCTGCCACCTTGTTCATCATCCCGTCGACGTTACCCGTCGATTCGCCGGCCTTGACCATGTGCTTCATCATCGGCGGGAAGAAGGTGTTCGCGGCCAGCACCTCGGAAACCTGGCCACCCTGGCTGACATGCTTGGCGATCTCGTCACAGGCCTCCTCGATCTGCACCTTGCCGCTGGCGGCGGACACAATCTCGAGGGTGCGCAGGATGGGCACGCCCGAGCGGATGAGGGTCGCGTAGGTGCGGCAGAAGCGGGACAGCGCAATTTTGTGGATCAGGTTGCCGAAGATCGGGGCCTTCACGAGGAACAGATCCTTGGTCCGGCGGCCCTTGGGCGTCGCGACGTACTTGCCGCCCAGCCAATAGGTCGCGTACGAGCCAAGGCCGATGGCCCACCACCAGGCCTTCATGAAATTACTGAGGTCGATCAGGAACTGCGTCGGCGCCGGCAGCTTGGCGCCGAAGTCCTTGAACATCGAGGCGAACACCGGAATGACGAAAATCAACAGCACGTTGACCAACGCGACCGCCAGGCCGATGACCGCGATCGGATAGGTCATCGCCGACTTCACCTTCTTGGTCAGCTTGACCGTCGACTCGAAATAACCTGCCACCTTCGCCAGAATTTCCGCCAGGCCACCGCTGGCTTCACCGGCCTCGACCATGGAGGTGAAGAGGTTGTTGAAGGAATTCGGAAAACGCTTCACCGCCGTCGAGAAGGAATTTCCCTGCGAGATTTCCCCGCGGACATCGCGAATGACGATCCGAAAGCACGGATCCTCAGTCTGATCCTGGAGCGCCTCGAGACATTGGACGAGGGGCAGTCCGGCGGTGAGGAGAGATGCAATCTGCTGCGTGAAAAGCGCGAGTTCGCCGAGGGGGAGCTTGTATGTCTTGGCCCTTTTCTCGAGGGCCTTCTGCTTGGCGAGCGCCTGCGCCGCCTTAAAATTGGCGCCTTTCTTGGGTGCCGGCTGCGA
Organism: uncultured Opitutia bacterium; assembly: GCA_903848965.1. GTDB lineage: Bacteria > Verrucomicrobiota > Verrucomicrobiia > Opitutales > Opitutaceae > ER46. Next base: position 12,268 of record CAINHV010000355.1, read on the forward strand.
GCGGGAAGATTGGGCGGAGCCCGCCGCAGAAGTGATCAGTGCCATGAGGCAAGCTAAAAGCAGCCCGTCATGGGTCGCAATCCCTTTTGCGAAGCTATCCGGGTAAAAACCGATGATCGCGGCCGGGCTCTGCCACGATTGAACAATGGCGTGGACGGCAGCAGTTCGAGTCGTTCGATTTCGAGCAGAATTGAGGCTTTCAAGACGAAACGTGACACCTGATTTGCGGACCGGCGCTCGCCGACGTACGCTGTTCCGGCTGCTCGCTCACGTCGGTATGCCGTTCCACCCAAATAATCTACAGTACTTCACCCCCAGTCAACGAGCGGCGGCACCCCAGGCCTCCGCGGATCCACTGCCTCCTGTCCCAAACTGATCCACTTTGTCCATCGTGAAGCAGATTCGAAAGCGCCACATTCCTCGTTCAATTTCTCGGCCGCGATGCTCCAACAACCACTCATCCTAAACCTGGCGCCGACCGGCATGGTACCAACGCGGCAGCAGTCGCCCCACGTGCCACTGACCGTGGAGGAGATAGTCAACGACACCTGTCAGTGCATCGCGGCCGGAGTCGCGATGGTGCATTTGCATGCGCGGGACCGGGACGGTCGGCCAAGCTGCGATCGGGCGATCTTCGGTGAAATCATCTCCGGGATCCGCGAGCGACACCCGGACACGGTGATCGTGGTGTCGACGAGCGGGCGCAATACTCCCGAACTGGAAAAACGCGCCGCGGTACTCGACCTCGACGGCCCGCTGAAGCCGGACATGGCGAGTTTGACGCTCAGTTCGTTGAATTTTTCCAGCCAGGCGAGTGTCAATTCGCCGGCGACAATTCAAGGGCTCGCGGAACTGATGAAGGCGCGGGGGATCCGGCCAGAGCTGGAGATTTTCGACTTGGGCATGATCAACTTCGCCCGCCGGCTCGCCGATCTCCAGCTGATCGAGCCTCCGTTCTATTTCAACATCCTGCTGGGCAATGTCGCCTCGGCGCAGCTCAACCTGCTCCATCTGGCGACTCTGACGAACGACCTGTCCGCGGGCTCGATCTGGTCTCTCGCCGGGATCGGCCGCTTCCAGGCGCAGGCCAATGCCCTCGGCGCGGTCCTGGGACACGGGGTCCGCACCGGCCTGGAAGACAACCTCTGGTTGGACGACCGTCGCAGCCGGCTGGCAACCAACAGCGAGCTCGTCGCGCGGTGCACCGCCCTGGCCGCGGCGGTCGCCCGCCCGCTGGCGACCGCAGCGCACGTGCGTTCAACACTCGGACTGCCCCCGCGGCTATGATTGCCTCTGGACGCCCCCTCGTCGTTTTTGGGGCCAGCAAGATCGGAAGAGCGTCGTGTAGGGAAAGAGTGTCTTCGCCAGTGTAGATCTCGGTGGTCGCCGTATCATTAAAAA
>CAINHV010000356.1 GCA_903848965.1 uncultured Opitutia bacterium
CCGGCAGGTTGCAGCAGAGAAGAAAGATCCCCAAGGCCGTCGACCGGATCCGCGCCGGCAGCAAGTCGCACAGGATCAAGTTCTCATTCGCCTGGCCGATGCTGCGCAGCAGCGAGAACAACGCGATGCCGAGGCCGAGCAGCAGGTAACTCGGCTCGACGAGGAATACCAACAGCAGCGGGGCCGCGGCGAAATAGAAGACGGCCATGACAAGGGCGCGGTACCGCGGCGCGGACCGGCCCACGCGGTCGGACACGATGCCACCGACGACGATCCCCACCAAGGCGGTGGCCTGCAGCATGAACGTGCCCGAGAACCCGGCCCCGGCCAGACTCATGCCATAGGTCTCCTGATAATAGAGCGGCAGCCAGGAGAAGAACATCTGCACCCCCGCGGAGGTCAGCATGCCCTGCAGGAGGATCAGATAGTAGGTTCGCGTCCGCAGCAGGAGGCCAAGGCTCTCTCGAACCGACAGCGTCTCCGGCTTGGGCGCCGTGCCGGCTTTGGGTTGTTCGACATCGCGGACGAGAAACCAAACCACGACCGCGAAGGCCAATCCGAGCCAGCCCAGCAATTGGAACGGGGTGCGCCAGCCCCAACTCTGGGCGACATACCCGGCCAGGGTCCCGCCGGCGATCAGGCCCAGACTCATGCCGGCCAGATTAGACGAGATCGCCCCGCCCCGGGTCGACGGGCCGTGATAATCCGCGATGAGCGCGAGCGCGGCGGGAATATAAAGGCACTCGGCCACGCCGAGCGCCACGCGGATGAACATCAGTTCCGTGAAACTGGTGACGTATGCCGTGGCCAGCGTGACGAGACTCCAGAGCGTCAGGCTCACTACAATCAGCCGGCTCCGCGAAACGCGATCCGCGATGAACCCCGCCACCGCGATGCCGAGGGCGTAAACCCAAAAGAACGCGCTCGCGGCGAGCCCGAGCTGCACGTCCGTGAGAGCCAGGTCCTGGCGCAGCAGGGAGAGAACGGAGGAAAGCGCCGTCCGGTCCGCGTAGTTCAGCGCCGAGACCGAGAAGAGCACCGCCACGATGACCCACTTGTAGCGAGGCGACTGCGTGATCACGTGCGTGATTACGAATCGAAGTCCCGAACCGAAGGCAAGCCGCGCCCTTCGGTCGACCGCAAATCCCTGACCTGGTCGGCAGAGCGGAGCGCGGGTCCTCGCTCGTAGTTCCGCCTTCCGGCGGAATCCGGGCGGCTCACTTCTTCCGCCTGAACGCGGAACTACCAACCACGGTCCTTGGCAAAGCACGGAGCTGCGTCGATCCGTGCCACCGCAAAGATTGGGATGGAACGGCCCGCCTCCACCCCGTTTCATGTCCTCCCAGTCCTGATGCGCCGCTTTCGTCCCTATCTCCGCTACCTCCATACCGTGCGGGGTCCGCTCTATGGTGCGCTCTTCTTCGCCTTGATCTACGGTGCCGCCACGGGGCTCGCGTTGAACTGGATCGTCAAGGAGGTGCTCCCGCGGCTCTTCGACCAGGGTGCCGCGGCGCTCACCTTCGTCCAGATTCTGGGCTATGCCTCGTTGATCCCGGCGGTCTTCCTGGTTCGCGGCCTCGCCGGATACTTCAACACCTACCTCATCACGCTCTGCGGCGTGAAAGTTCTGGAGCAGTTGCGCCTCGATTTCTTCACCAAGCTGCAGGTGCTGCCGCTCGCGTTCTTCTCGCACCGGCCCACGGGCGATCTCATCTCGCGCGCCATCGCGGACACCAATCAGCTGCAGTTCACGCTCACCAGCGTGGCCAACGATCTGTTCAAGCAGCCCGCCCAACTGATCGGCGCCATCGCCTACCTGGGCTGGCTCGCATTCGAGAACCACGATGTCGCCTTCCTGCTCCTCTGTCTCGCCACCATCCCGCTGTGCGTGTTCCCCGTCCGCTACGTCGGCAAGCACCTCCAGCGTCGGGTCGGCCAGCTCCAGCAGGAACTCGGCGCTGTCACGAGCACGCTGAGCGAGAACATCGGTGCCGCCCGCGAGGTCCGGGCTTTCGGCCTTGAGGCCCGCGAAGCCGGACGCTTCACGTCGAGCACGAGTCAGCTCGTGAAGTTCCAGATGAAGGCCGCCAAGTACGCGGGCTTCCTCACGCCCGCGATCGAGCTGATCAGCGCCCTCGGGATCGCCGCCACGTTGATCTACGTTTATCGCGCCGGCTTCGACTGGGGCACGTTCCTCTCGATCCTCAGCGCCATCTATCTCTGCTACGAACCGATCAAGAAACTAGGCGCCGTGAACAGCGAGCTGAGCCGCGGCACCGCCGCCCTTCACCGGCTCGAGGATGTGTTCAACGAGCCGGTCACCATCGCCGATCCCGCGAAGCCGGTGCCCGTGGGTCGCGTCCGCGGCGACGTCGCGTTCGAACAGGTGGGCTTTGCCTACAAGTCCGGCGTACCCGTCCTCACCGATGTCACCGTCACCCTGACCGCCGGGACCGTCTGCGCGCTGGTGGGCCCGAGTGGCGCCGGCAAGACGACTTTCGCGAACCTCGTGCCCCGCTTTTATGATGTCACCGCCGGCCGGGTCCTCATCGACGGGATCGACATCCGCGCCCTGACGCTCGCCGATCTCCGGCGAAACATCGCCGTCGTCTCGCAGGATCCCGTGCTCTTCAACGACACCATCCTCGCCAATCTCCTCATCGGCCGGAGCGACGCCACGCGCGCCGAGGTCGAGGCCGCGGCCCGCAACGCCTACGCCCACGACTTCATCAGCGCGCTACCCCAGGGTTACGACACCATCGTCGGCGAGCGCGGCGCCCTCGTCTCGGGCGGGCAGAAGCAACGCCTCGCCCTCGCCCGCGCCTTCCTGCGCAACGCCCCCATCCTGATCCTCGACGAGGCGACCAGCGCACTCGACAGCGACAGCGAGGCCGCCATCCAGGCCGCGCTCAAACAACTGGTCGTCGGCAAGACCGTCCTGATTATCGCGCACCGTTTCTCAACCATCCGCGACGCGACGCGAATCCTGGTATTCCAGCAGGGCCGGATCGTCGCGAGCGGCACGCATCCTGAATTGCACGCCACCAGCCCGCTGTACAAGTCGCTGTACGATCAGCAGCAGGCCGCCGTGGCCCTCCCGCTGCCGGGCTGAACGTGCCCGCTCCTCCCCTTCGACACCGCTGTCCGCCGCGATGCCCGCCTCGTCCCTCCGCTGCCTCTTCATCAAGCCCAAGCTGATCGGCGATACGCTGCTGCTCACCCCCACGCTGGAGGCCGTGCGGACCCGTCATCCGGACGCGACGATCGATATTCTCATTCGCCGCGGCTGTGAATCTATTCTCGAGGGATGTTCGGCGCCGAACCGGATCTTCACCACGGCGCGACCCGACACCGATCGCGGACAGCGATCCTGGTCCAGCCAGTGGGCCGCCGTGCAGGAGATCCGACAGACTCGCTACGACTGGATCTTTGAATGCAGCGACTCGTCCCGCGGTCGCTACGCCGCGCTCCTGGCCCGGGGAAACCGCACGGTCTACAACCGCGCGGAGATCGAGCGCTACGGCGGCCAATGGGATCGGCTGATCTGGCCTCAGGTTCTGACCGACGGGTTGCGTTTCGAATGGCGCGACCTCCACGCCATCGAGGGGAGCTACCGGCTTGCCCGTGAGTTTCTGGACCTGCCGGCGCAGCCGCCCGCACTCGACTACCGGCCGATGCGCTTCGATCCGGTGGCGGCACGGATGAAGCTGCCCGCCGGCTTCAAATTGTCAGACCGGCGCCTGATCGTGCACTGCGGCACGCGGCTCGCCTCCAAGGCCTGGCCCGATGATCGGTGGGTCGAACTCATTCGGCATCTCGCGCCACGCTTCGATCAGATCTTTCTCAGTATTGGACCGTCGGAAGCGGAGCTCCGGCTCGCGCAGCGGTTGGCGGAACTCGCCCCGCAGCGCGTCTTCCGACCCAGCGGACCATTGCCGTGGGCACAACTCGCGGCGCTCCTGCAAGGCGCGCGGCTGTTCCTCGGCGTCGACACCGCCGCGCTGCATCTCGCCCTGGCTTGTCACTGTCCGTCCGTCGTCGTCTGGGGACCCGCCTCCGCCGTCGTCTTCGGACCACAGTCGCCCCGGGCAGCCATCGTGATCGACAATCGGATCGCGCGGGCGCCGTTCGGCCCAGCCGAAGCGCACGACGAAGCCCGGCTCGCCAGCCGCAACTCGACTGCCGCGGTCCTGCGCGCCGCTGAGGAAGTGCTCGGCGAGACCGGCCCCTGACCGCACGTTTTTCTGGACCGGCCCCCGCCATCCCACCATCCCTTGCCCATGAACCTCCGTGCCGCCGACGTGACCGCCCTCCAGGCGGAATTGACCCGCCTCTGGCACGACGTGCCCGCGAGTCCCGGGCCGGAGACCGCGGATCTGGTCCGGATCGCCGGGGAAAATCACCGGCGCAACTTCGACCTCTGGCACACCGAGGACGAGGCCCGGCGCGACGACCTCGGGGCCGATCACGTCTATCGTGGCAAGCGCAGCATCGATCGGTTTAACCAGGAACGAAACGATTTCATCCAGCGGATGGACGAATGGTTCATCGTGGCCCTGCGGCCGCCGACCGGCGGATGCCCGCTCAATTCGGAAACGCCCGGCATGATGATCGACCGGCTCTCGATTCTCGCGTTGAAATCGTACCACATGGCCGTCGAGGCGAACCGCGCCGAAGCCTCCGCCGATCACCGGCAGAACGCCGCGCGCAAGCTCGTGATTCTCGACCAACAGATTCGCGACCTGGAGTCCTGCCTTCAGGCCCTGCTCGACGACATCGCCGCGCAGCGCCGCACCTTCAAGGTCTACTTCCAGTTCAAGATGTACAACGACCCGACGCTGAACCCGGCGCTGTACGGGAGGAAGTAGGCGGAAGTCAGATCGAAATGGCTGTCCGTCAGGCTGAGCGGACGCGCCCGAGGCGCGCCCCGACGAAAGCCGTTGCAGGGGCGTGGGGCGTCCACGCCCGAATCGCCAGCGGCAGTTCTGAATCCGTCCCGCCGCACCACGGACCGAACTCGAAAACCTCCCCAGCGTCCGAATTGAAAAGCTAAAGTCCGCCCCTCCCTGCTGCAGGCAAACTGGGAACGGCCGTTACCTTACATCCGAAACGCGATAATCGTCCCCGCGACGCCGACGATTTCCGCGAAGCGACCGGCCTTTGTGGCCTCGAAGATGGCACGGGTCACACCATCGGCCCGGCTGCCGAAATCGTGAAAGGCGATTACGCCGCCCCGCTTCACAAATGGCGCCCAGGCCGCGATGTCCGCCTGGCAGGCGGCGTACGCATGATCCCCGTCGATGAAGATGAAATCGATCGTGCCCCGCCGCGCGGCCAGCGCTTCCGCCGCGGCCAGCGAGTCACTCACGACGGGTTCGGCCCGGGAGGAAAAGCCCAGCGCCGCAAAGTTCTCGCGAAAGATGTCCAGC
>CAINHV010000357.1 GCA_903848965.1 uncultured Opitutia bacterium
GATCGAGTACCAGCACCGCGTGCTCTTCTGGGGAATTCTCGGCGCGCTGATCATGCGCGCGATCATGATCGCCGCCGGCACCGTGTTGCTCGCGAAGTTCGCGTGGATCATCTACATCTTCGGCGCGTTCCTCATCTTCACCGGGCTGAAGATGATCTTCAAAAAGGAGGAGCAAATCCACCCGGAGCGAAATCCGCTCGTGCGCTGGTTCAAGCGACTGATGCCGGTCACGGCTGACTACCGCGGCGACCGGTTTTTCGTCCGGGAAAACGGCGTCCTCGCCGCCACGCCGCTCTTCGTCGTCCTCATCCTCGTGGAGGTCACCGACCTGGTCTTTGCCGTCGACTCCATCCCCGCGATCTTTGCGGTGACCACCGATCCCTTCATCGTCTACACCTCGAACGTCTTCGCCATTCTTGGCCTGCGCTCGCTCTATTTCGCGCTCTCGGGCGTGCTGGACAAGTTCCACTACCTGAAGATCGGCCTCGGCATCGTCCTGAGCTTCGTGGGTGTGAAGATGCTGCTCGCCCACACGACCTGGAAGATCGACACGCTCGCCTCGCTCGCCGTCATCGTGGCGATCCTCGCGGGCAGCGTCGTCCTGTCGCTCCTGCGCCCCAAGGCCGCGTCCCACCCGGTGCCGCACCCCGGGCCGGGCATTCTGGACGACCCACCCGGCAAGCACTAGCCAGTCCGCCGGGACCGGACGCCGGCTTCCACCGGGCACACCATTGGCCGGGGCCGGTCCAGCATCCCGCGAGCCGCCCGACCCGTAGCAACCCTTCGGTCGGGGCGCTCTTCCTCCTCACCGCGCCAGATTCGTGTCGCTCGCTCCGGATCCTCCCATGTCCATCCTCCCTCTCATCGCCGCGGCCCTCGGAGTCATGCTCCTCGCGGGCTGCACCACCGTGACCAAGACTCCACTTCCCACCGTCTCCCAGGTCGATCTTCCCCGCTTCATGGGCGACTGGTACGTCATCGCCCACATTCCGACCTTCATCGAGAAGCAGGCTTACAACGCCATCGAACGGTACGACCTCCGACCCGATGGCACAATCGCGACGACCTTCACCTTTCGCCAGGGCGGCTTTGACGGCCAACCCCGACGACACGAGCCCCGTGGCTTCGTGCGCGACCCGGTGAACAAATCCACCTGGGGCATGCAATTCGTCTGGCCGATCAAGGCCGAGTTCCTGATCTCGCATCTCGATGCCGGTTACACGCAGACGATCATCGCCCGGAACGCGCGCGATTACGCGTGGATTATGGCCCGGACGCCGACCATCCCGGACGCCGACTATGATCGCCACGTCGGCCAACTCGCCGCCTGGGGTTACGATACGACGAAACTCCGCCGGGTGCCCCAGCGGGGGTGAGGACTTGCGCAAAAGAAAGCCGCAACGCCGGGTGGGCGTTGCGGCTGATCCATCAAGTTTGCCGACCCGATCCGTGAATTAGAAGTTCATCTTCGCCGTCAGCATATAGCTGCGCGGCGGCGTGAAATTGTATGTTCCCGGGATCGTCATAATCCCCGGATTCGAGATGTCGTTGTTCCGCGCCACCGTGACGGTGCTGTTGGAGGTCGAGTTCGGTGCGTTCTCGATGATGGGCTTGCTCATGTTGAACAGATTGTCGATCGCCAGATCGAACTGGATCGTCTTCGGCGCCAGCCGGCGGCCCGCCTCCTTTAATGTTACGGTATAGGAGAAATTGGCCGAACTCTTGCCGTAGCCGCCCGCAAAAACGTAGTTGGTCGCGCCGCGCGTGGGGTCAGGAATCGCCAGGTTGGGATTACTGGGGTCGGGGATGGTGTCAGCGGTCCGCCCGCCCAGCACCTGCCGCCCGCGATAATTGAGCGCGATCCCGGCCCGCAGGCCTTTGGCCCAGCCCGTGGTGAAACGGTAGTCCGTGGCAATGTTGGCCGTAACGGCGGGGCCGCCGCTTTGTCGGAACGCCGTCGTGGTCGTGGCCGCAATACCGGGAAGCGTGGTATTCACGTAACTGTTCCAAGCCGAGACCACCGCCGCCACCCGCAGTTGATTGACTTTGGTCGGATCATCTAGGGCTGGGTTGATCGAGGCCTGGTCCTGGGCGTTCAGAATGATCCCGGTGTCACCCAGGATCTGGCGCAACAAGCCATCTTTCTCTTTAACCCAGCCGGGGAGCTCCGGCCAGGCATCCTGTTGCACCGGCCGGTTGTTGGCCGCGTTGATTATGAGCCGCCAGTTACGGGTCAGATTGGACGTCAGCTCAGCCTCATACCCCATCGTCTCGCTGGTGAGGGTGGAATAAACATCGCGGCCCGGAAGGACGGCCAAGCCCCGGACATTGCCGCCGGCGTCTTCACTCAGGTTCCCGATCGCGGGCGCACTGGCGATGCGATTAACATTCGCCATGAAATTGAAGCCGACGCTGTTGAGCTGCCCCTTCTGGTGGGCCTTGTACCAGCCGAGGGAGAGATACATTTTGCCGTTCGGCTGGGTCAGGCGGATGCCGGCGTCATAGCTTTGAGATGACGTCGGCGGAATCAGCTGAACGTAGGCATTCAAGTTACCCGCGTTCAGGTCGAAGGTGGTGCTGTTGTTCGCGTAGACGCCGAGCCACGACGTCAGGTTGACGACCGCGCCGTAGGTCCGCGTGTTGACCCCGCTGACCACGTCCGGCGGGCTGGTGTCGTCCTGGAAGCGATCATTGGCGTATTGGGCCAGCGGGACATTCACGCCGTTGACGGCCGACCGCGGCCGGGTAGCGGCGGGAATGGGGGCCGAGATGGCCTTCCCAGTCGCATTCTTCGGCGTGTAAAAGAGGCTGTAGTAGTCAGACGGCGCCTCGGGCCGATGCCTGACGTAGGAACCATCCCAACCCACGGGCATATCGTCCGCCAACAGGAATTGATCGTCGGCCAGTCGGGTCAGATCTCGCCGGACCGCGGCAATCAGCACGAGGCGGTTCTTGAACAGGTTCAGATTCACAGCGGCCTGGATAAATTTATACTTCTTCGCCAGGTCATCCGAGAATCCCGGGCGGCTCGGCTGAACATACCAGCGCGGCGTCAGCACGTTCTTCGTGCCCAGCGTGGGGTCAGCAACCAGCATCGAGGTCTCCGTGGGGTGCCGGCTGGGCAGCTTCCCGCGCAGGTCGGTGTATTGCCGGGTGAAAACGGACTGGGCGTTTTGATCGGCCTGGCCAAAAAAGGAGCGAAAATCGGCGCCCGGTATGACCCCGTTCTGCAGGGGCAGGATGAAGAAAAACTGGCGGCCGGCCTGTTCCAGATTCTGGATTCCGGCCAGCACCCCCGCCTGCAGCTTGCCCCAGCGCGTGTCTTTCACGTAAGCGAGCTGGAGGTTCGCATTGTTATACTGGGGTTCCTTGACGAAGGAGAAACCGGAGTTGTCGGAATAGGGATGCAGGAAATAGGGATTTGGGCTTCCGTCCGGCTTGTTGCGATTGATGTCGAGCAGCATGTTGTACATGCCGCCCGTGGCCGTGTATTCGGTCCACCGTTCCACCTTGTTGTAATTGCCTGAAAGTTCGGCAAAAAATCCCTCGAACGGCCGATAGGTAAGATAAACAGCCAAATCCTTGGCCCTCTCCCAGCCGACGGGAAATTTCCGGTCCATGTCCCACAGCGGCGTAAAGTCGCGGTCCGGCACCTTAAAAAATGGCGAACCGCCAGCGGATGCCGCAAAACGATCGGGGTTGTCCCAGACTTCGGTCATGCCCGTGTTGGAAAGATTGAAACCCACGCTCTTGATCGGCTTGCCGTTGAGATAGTTCGTCGCGGTCGCGCTGTGGGCGGCTCCCTTGGTCTGAAACATATTCAGGACGTTGTAGATATTGTCGGGACGGTCCGCATCTCGGACGAAGCGCCGCGGGTTACGCTGGACGCCCGCCACCGCCATCTGCGCCGTCGTCATGGACATGTCGATCCCGGACGGCATGAATTTTCCGTCCCACGCGGACGTGTTATCCCTCGAGTGATTGCTGCCGGACGACTTGTCGGTCGTGCGGAATTCAAATTCACCGCGGACCGAAAACTTGGGCGTGAGATTATAGGTGGCGGCCAGATGCACGCCCTTGCGCTCTTCCCATTCGCGGTCGCGCCAGGTTTCCCCCGACGACCACAGGAGATTTGCCCGCACCGCGACCTTCTCGTTGAGCGGCTGGTTGATATCCGCCGTCAAACGGAAAGTGTTATTGCTTCCGGCCTGGGCCCTTACTTCGCGAATGGTCTTGGACGTCAGGGCCTGCTTCGTGACGGTATTCTGCGTCCCCGCCGATCCGCCGGCGCCGAAGAGCGAGGCATTGGCCCCGCGGGCGAAGTCGATGCGATCGATGTTATAACTGTCGCCCGCGATCGCATAGGGGAAGAAATTATGCGCCGGGGTATTGGCATTCTGGCCGCGAATGCGGACCCTCACAAAGGTGGGCCCGTCTGTGCCCTGCAGTCCGTCACTGGTGAACTGGGTGCTGTTGACCGAAAACTCAGCGGCTTTGCCCGCATCGTTGATGTTGAAGGCCTCCAGGAATTCCGACGTCAGGACAGAATAGGCGACGGGCGTATCCTTCAGCGCCGTCGTCATGCGACCGCCGGCCAGGGAATTGGCCGCGACGAAACCGACATCGGACTCAGCGCTGACCTTGAACGGGTCGAGTTTGACGGCCGTACTCGGGTCGGAGCCCGAGGCGGGAGCGGGGGCCGTTTGGGCGAATATCGACTGAGCACCGAAGCCAATCATGGCCGCCGCGAGGGCAAGCGTCAGGGGGTAGCGGTAGTATTTTGTCATGGTTTTTTGGGGAATTTGACTGAAACCAAACCGGATTCACCGGCTGGAGACTTGTTAGCAACCGCTCGCTGCCGCAGCCGGCAGACGAACGGTTCGCGCATCAAGGGGTAGGATGCGTGATATTGCGGACCATTCGGCGAATTGCCCCGTCGTGCCAGATTATTCGCGTCCGGCGGAGATCTTCGATTTGAGCGCGTCCCTTCCGAGGTCCGGGCCGCGTCGTGGGACTTTCTCGACATCGACGGTGCGCTGGGCGTGTTTGAATTTCGCATGTTCGAACACGTTTGTCTCAAGAAATTCGTATGACCCCGATGATGCAGCAGTACTTTGAGGTGAAGCCGCAGATTTGTTCCGATGGGATTCATGTCGTCTCACCCCGTCTCTTCCAGAGTGAAACGCGGTAATCACGGTCTCCGCCCGTATCGGCCCCGCCCCTGAAAATACACCCCCCATGTATCAGAAAACCTGTATCAGCCGGCCGCACGTGATTGGTGAGGGCGCCGTCCTACTTGCCCGAGTGCGGTAGCTCGGCGCCCGGCCAAACCGGCCCAACTTGGACTCCGGGCACTCCGACACCCGGTTTTCCAGGAACCCCTGTCCCAGGTTCATGCGGCGACAGCGACGACGTCCTTTCCCTGGGCTCGATTCAGGCCGCCATCAATTTCGTCAAGCACTCCGCGGTGGCCCGCTCCCCTCTTTCCGGTCAGTCGGAGAACGAGGAACCCTGGGTCGGCGACGGACCTGCGCCGTCGTTCATGATAAAGCCGCCAAACACGCCTTTGCCTGAGTCTAAAAATGACGGCGACACTACCTAAAGCCGTAAACGAACCAAGACGATCTCACGCCTCTGACTCCGGCAGGGTGGCAGCCATCGTAACTGTCACAGTTACGATCGAGGCCGCTGCAGAGCTCTCACAGTTACGGCGGCGCGACTTGGCGTAGCTCTCACGGTTACGAGCCGGTCAAGCCACTACTGAGAGGCACTGCGTCGGACGCTTACCTAGCTGACAATCGGAAGAAATGTCGAGTCATAGCTCGGACGGTCGCAGCCCTACTTCATTTTCCTCAGGCTCATCGCGGATGAACAAGCGGCACGATCCGCGCAAGCCGTTGGGGGGGGGCAGTCAGACGTCGGTGAGCTTCGCTCCTGCAACAATAGAGGGTTCGCAACCGAGAAGCTGCTCAACGCGCTTTTTCATCAATTGGCACGCGGCACTCGCGGTGCAACGGTTGGCTTGCAGAGTTCACTTTTTCCCGACTTTCAACTGCGAATTTTGGGTTCAGCGGTTGTCGCTGGACTTTCGCAAACTTTGCCCCGCCCGCCGGCCGCCGGACCGGCTCAGCACGAGAAAGATTCCTACGGCGCTACCCCAAGGGCGACGAACGCCGTCAAGGCATCAAGCTGCGCCTCCGTGTAGTGCGGGTGCGCCTCCATCCTGGCGGTCGGCACGAGTTCCTTGGGGGCCGTGATGTACCGCCGGAAATAGGCCGGCGTGTGGCGGGCCTGCGCGGCCAGCAACGCAAAGGGGCGATCCCCC
>CAINHV010000358.1 GCA_903848965.1 uncultured Opitutia bacterium
CCGCGGCCGGCACCGGCGCAGGAGGAGGCGGCGCGGCGACCGGCGCTAGGGCGGCAAGCGCCGGCGCTGCCTCATCAGTACGCGGCTTCAGTTTAATCCTGGGTGCCGCGGTCGCTTCCGAAACGAGCGCCGGAACCGCCGGCACAGCGGCCTCGGAAACAGGGACCGGAGCCGGCGACGGGGCCGGAGCGGGCGGCTCCACGGCGGCGGCCGGTTGGGGCTGCGCCGGCGCGTCGGCGGCGAGACGTGGCTTGAATCGAATCTTGGACGGCGCCTCCTCCTCGGTCGGAGCAGGGGCCGCAGGCGCGGGAATCGCGGCGACGGGAGCTTCGGACGCGGGGATGGCAGGATTCGCCGCTTCAGGCGGCCGGAGCCTTGGCTTGAGGCGCAGCCCCGCCGGCGGCGGCGTTTGCTCATCACTCATTCGGCGGATGAAAGAGAAATTCGCGGAGAGCGCGAAACCAAAAAGCGAAAAGGCGAAACCTCCGAGGTTTCACTCGCGGTCAAGAAGCCGCTCCCCCATTCTGCCCTCCCGACCGATGATCAAATCCCTCCTCTTTTGCGGCCTGGCCTTCGCTTTGTGCAGCGGATGCCTCTTCTCCAAGAAATCCGCCCCCAAGTCCAACCCCGCCATCAGCGCCGAGGTCGAGGAAACGTTTCGCAAGCGCTGGGTCGACAAGCGGGTGGCCGAGCTCGTGGCCGGTGGCGCCACCGCCGAATCCGCCCGACCCCAGGCCGAGGCCAATTTCGTCGCCGCTTACAATTTCCCCAAGGGCAAGTAGCGCCGTCGCAGCGCGACGGGCCAGTCCAGCGGTGCGGCGCAAGGACCGATACATGCGGTGCGCGCATTGACGCGCTGCCCGCACTCCGACGAACGTTCCGGCGTGTCCGCCTCCCGATCTGAATCCGCGCCGCTGCCCGTCCCGGGATCGCACTCCGCGTCCGCGAAGTCCGGGGCGCTGGCGGCCGCGCTCTGTTACTTCCTCTGGGGGCTGGTCCCGCTCTATTGGAAGCAGCTCGGCGGCATCAATGCCGTCGAGCTGATCGCGCACCGCCACGTGTGGTCGCTCGCGTTCCTGCTTCTCCTGATTGGAACGCAGGGAGGATTCTCCGAGGTGCTCGGCGCGCTGCGCAGCGGGCACTCGCTCTGGATCAACCTGCTCAGCGCCGTGCTCCTCACGATCAACTGGCTCGTCTACGTCTGGGGCGTCGGCCTCGGCGAGGTCATTGAGTGCAGCCTCGGCTACTTTCTCGTTCCCCTGGTGAACGTCGCCGCTGGTCGCTTCGTGCTGCATGAGCACCTGCGGCGCGTCCAATGGCTGGCGATCGGGTTGGCCGCCGCCGGCGTGGTGGTGATGATTCTCCAACTCGGGCGCGTCCCATGGATCGCCCTCGTCCTCGCCGCCACCTGGGGCGCCTACAGCCTGATGCGCAAGCAATCACCGCTCGGTTCCGTCACCGGCCTGACGGTCGAGACGCTCCTGCTCGCCCCCGTGGCCATCGCGTTCCTCGCCTGGCAGCATCACACCGGGGTGGGCGCGCTCGGTCAGGCGGACCCGCGCACCCAGATCCTCATCCTCAGTGCCGGCGTCATCACGGCGACTCCTCTGCTCCTTTTCGCCTACGGAGCGCGCCGGATTCGGTTGGCGACGCTCGGGCTGCTCCAGTTTATCGCGCCCACCGTCCAGCTCGTCCTCGGTGTCTGGGTTTATCACGAACCCTTTTCGCCGGCACGCGCCGCCGGGTTCGCCTTCATCTGGGCCGGACTCGCGATCTACACGGCCGACAACCTCTGGGCCCAGGCCCAGCGCCGGCGGTTGGGGCTCTGAGCAAGGCCGCGAGCGTGAGCGAGTGGGAAAGCGCGTAACGATCTATCTAGAGAGTGTCGCGCTGCCACTCGCTCACGCTCGCAGCCACCGCAAGGCCGTTGGAGTGGCACGGGCCTCCCGACCCGTGAATCAGGATCTGAACGCCTTTCACGGGTCGGGAGACCCGTGCCACTCCGGGTCTCAGTCCGGCTTAATCTCGAGCAGGTCGATCTCGAAAATCAGGGTGGCGCTGCGCGGAATCTTGGGCGGCTGACCGCGCGTGCCGTAAGCCAGCTCGGCGGGCACGATCACGAGGCGCTTCTCGCCCACCTTCATCAACGGGAGAATCTGGTCCCAGGCCTCGATGACTTCGTCGCGCCGGATCCGGAAGGTGAAAGGCGCATTCCGGTCGTCGGTCTGGTCGATCATCTTGCCGTCCAGCAGGCGCAACACGTAGAGCACCGCGACCTTTTGCCCGGACTTGGGCGACTCGCCCTGGCCTTCGCGCATGATGATGTAGCGAATGCCGGTGTTGGTCTTCTTCGCCTCCGGGAAGTTCTTCTGCACGTACTCCAGATCCTCCGGCGGCAGCTTCTCCCGCTGTGCCTGCGCGGTCGACGCGACGAAAAGAGCCCCGAGGCTGAGGAAGAAAAGCAGCTTGGTGAATTTCACGGGTACACGGATAAGTCTTCCCGGCATCGCTGTCATCCGTGTAATTCGTGGTCAAAACCTTTTTAATGAACAAATCCTCCGTCGTCATCCTCTGCCCCAGGGAATTCAAGTTCACGGATCACGAAGCGAGCGTGGAAAGTCCGTTCCTCACCGATGTCGCGAAGGTCCAGACGGTCTGGCTGGACTACAATGAGCCTTTCCCGACGCAGGTGCTCGATACCGACGCGCTCATCCTCTGGCATGGCCCACTCATCGATGCGGCGATCCTCAGCCAGATGAAGCACTGCAAGGCGATCATCCGCAACGGGGTCGGCTTCGACAGCGTCGACACGTCCGCCGCCGCCGCCGCGGGGATTCCGGTGTGCAATGTGCCCGACTACGGCACCGAGGAGGTGGCCGACCACGCCATCGCGCTGATGCTCGCCCTTTACCGCCAGCTCTTCCCTCTCGACGCCGAGGCGAAGACCCTCGGCTGGAAGATCAACGTGGCGGGAAAAATGCGCCGGCTGCGTCACCAGACGCTGGGCATCGTCGGGCTCGGACGAATTGGAACCGCGACGGCACTCCGGGCCAAGGCCTTCGGGATGCGCGTGGTCTTCTACGATCCCTACGTGCCCGTCGGCACGCACAAGGCGATCGGGATCGAGCGCCTGAACAGTCTCGATGAACTACTTCGGGCCTCCGACACGGTTTCGATTCACTGCCCGTCGAGCAGCGAGACCCGCGGCATGATCGGCGCCCGCGAGCTCGCGTTGTTGCGTCCCGGCTCATTTCTCGTGAACACCGCTCGGGGCGACATCGTGCAGAAGGCGTCGGTCTTCTCCGCGCTCCGCTCGGGTCATCTCGCCGGCGCCGGCCTCGACGTCGTGGAAAACGAGCCGTTGCGCACCCCTGAGGAGGCCGCCTCGCCCAATCTGATCTGCACGTGCCACGCCGCGTTCTGCAGCCCGGAGGGCATGGTCGAGATGCGCAGCACCTCGGCGAAGATCGCCCGGGCCGCCGTCACCGGGCAGCGGGTTTGGAATCGGGTGAATTGAGGGATTTTCGATTTTTGATTCTCGATTTTCGATTGGGCGCGGAGAGGCGCACCGCCCGGGAATGTTAATCGGACCATTGGCAGGATCCGTCGGGTCGCAGTCTTGCTGCGCCCCTACAAATCGAAGCCCCTTCCCCAATCGAAAATCGAGAATCCAAAATCCAAAATCAGGCCGGGCGCGCGGCGGTCGCCGCCGCGACCGCGGCCGGATGCTTCGCGATTAACCGCAGCGCCTGATGCAGCAGCGATTTGCCCGGCTCCATTCGGTGCCAGGGCGATGCGCCCGAGGGATGGGGCAGTGGAATGCAGTCCACTTCGTGCCCGCGATACGTGATCCGGAAGCTCTTCCCGATCGTCTCGATCAGCGGGCGCTCGCCGAGAAACTGGCCAATCGCGAGCTTGCCGACCGGCAGTACCAGTTCCGGGCGGAGCAACTCGAACTCGCGCTCGAGCCAAGCGGAACAGCTGGCGATTTCGTCTGGAGCGGGGACGCGATCACCGCCTTCGGGACGTTTGCCAGGGAAACACCGGCAGACGGCTGCGAAATAAATGCGGTCGCGCACCTGGTCCTCCGTCCATCCGGTGGCGGTATCGAACCACTTGAAGAGCGTCTTGCCCGCCGTCCACGCGAAGGGCCGGCCGAGCTTCGGCTCCTTGTCGCCCGGCGCCTGGCCGACAAGCACCACCCGGCTAGCCACCGATCGTCCCACCACGGGCGGCGGGTGCATGCGCGGACAGAGGCGACAGGCGCGGAGCGCGGACAAATGCCGGTCGATCAAGGAAGCGGAAGCCATCGGGCGGTTCTGCCGGATCACTGCGCGGAGACGATATATTCGTCGATCGCCCGCGCCAGGACGGTCAGGCGGACCGAACCCACCCGCAGCACGGCATTGTGAAACTGCTTCATCGAGAACTTCGGTCCGAGGGCGGCCTGCGCCTTCGCGCGGAGCCGGAGGATCTCCAGTTCGCCGATCTTGTAGGAGCACGCCTGGCCCGGCCAGACGACATAGCGCTCCACCTCGGCCACATCGATGCCGTAGTCGATCGCCTGCTGGCGCGTCCAGCGCTTGGCATGCAGGCCGGTGTCGACGACCAACCGCCGCGCCCGAAAGAGCTCCATGTTTAGCTGGCCGAGCCGGCTTACGGCGTCGCCTTCATACCAGCCGGCTTCCGTCGCAAGCCGCTCCGCATACAGCGCCCAGCCTTCGTTGTAGGCGGCGCTCGCCCCGAAAATGCCAAACCGCCGGAAACGCGGCAGCTCGGGCAACTCCTGCTGCAGCGCGAGCTGGAAGTGATGTCCTGGGACGGCTTCATGATACGTGACGGTTCGCATGGCCGCGCCCAGCCACATGCTGGTCAACGGCTCGGGCAGAGGAGCCCAGAAGATTCCCGGCTGGCTGCCATCGGGCGCAGGTTCGGAATAGTGCGCGGCCGCGGTCTGCTCTGTGACGATTGGCTCACGCCGCACCTCGACCGGCGCCTTGGGACGCAGATCGAACATCGTTTCCGCCCGGCGCTCCGCATCGCGAATGATTCGGGTGAATTCCGCGACCAGATCCGTCCGAGGATCCGGTTGCGCCGCCGGCAGCCGCCGGGCGTTCACCCGGGCGTAACGCTCGCCCACCGAGCCGGCGCGTTCGCCCAGTTCGCGCAGCAGTCGATCCATCTCGGACTCGATCCGGGTCACCTCCCGAAGCCCCAGGGCATGGATTTCGTCGGCCGTCATGGTCGTGGTCGTCATGGCATCCAGCGCGAACTGGTAGGCCACGGCGCCGCGGGGCAGCCGCCAAATGCCCGCATCGTCCGTGGCGCGAGGCAGCTGTTCCGCGACCAAAGCGCGCGCGCGCCGGAAGGCCGGCCGAATCTTCTCTGCCACGATCGTCTCCGCCTGGGCGATCCACGACGCCCGCTGCTCCGACGAAATTCCGGCTAGCGTCGAAGAACGTCCCGCCAGCGAAGTGACGAAGACATTCTGCGCGGGCTCGGGCTGCAGGAAGCGGTCGAACTGGCCGAGCACGGCGTTCAGGATAAACTTCGGCGGCAGGATTCCCCGACTCGCCTGCGCGCGGGTCTCTTTGATCCCCAGGTCCATCGCCGGGTCCACCAACGCCAGCCGGGCGAGGTAGTTTTCGATGTCGCGCGGGCGACGCATCGGGTGCTGCTGCGTGAGGAAACTCACCAGCGACACATGCAATCCGCCCATCTGTTGGAAGATGAAGAACTGATCCATCACCGCCTCGGTGGTCAGGTGCTGTTGCAACGTCGATTCGATCGCGTCGGCCGAGTTTCGCTGGGACGGCGTCATACCGGCGCGATCGAATCGCCGCAGCTCCGCGAGCAGCCGCCGCGCGTGCGCGAGGCTGGCGGCCCGGAGGGTCGGATCGAGCGGCAGTCCGGCGTACGGCCAGAAGGCCACGAGCTGCCGATCGAGAGCGTCCTGTTCCGCGCCCGTAAAATACTGGCTGCCCGTCGCCAACTGTGGATCCTGGCGCACCCACTCCTCGGCCGCTCGATCCGCGAAGGCGTCGAAGGTTTCCTGGGCTCGGCCAACGGGAAGCGCGACGGCCAGTGCGAACAGCAGGCGAAAGGCGTGCATTTTCATGCGCCGAACCTGCGGGATCCCCGCGCCGCGGGAAAGGCGATTGTCGGGGCGCGCGAGGCGCGCCCCCAAGCTAGCGGCCTGTCCGGAACGGCCCCTCTGAACTCACGCGGAGCCGCCCAAATCTAATCCCTACTTGATCCACCAGTCCGACCGGCTGCTACCGCCGGTTGCGGTAGCGATTGAAACTGCCCTTGTGTCGGATCTGGCCGGGCAGGCTGCCCCGCGTGTTCGGCGCGCCAGTTTGCGGCGGCCGCGGCGCGAACGCCTTGTACTCGAAGCCCTCGAGCTTGAGCTCGGGGATCTTCTGGCCAATGAAGCGCTGGATGTCGCGAATATCGTCCGCGTTCTCCGGGCTCACCAGGGTGAAGGCATCGCCCACCGCCTGCGCCCGGCCGGTGCGGCCGATACGGTGAACGTAGTCCTCGGGCTTTTCCGGGACATCGTAATTGATCACGTGCGACACACCGGCGACGTCGATGCCGCGCGCGGCGATGTCGGTCGCGACCATGACTTCATACTTGCCGCTCTTGAAGCCCGCGAGGGCTTCGATGCGCTGGTTCTGCGAGCGGTTGGCATGCAGGACGGCGACGGAATGATTGGCGGTCTTGAGCCGGCGGGCGATCTTGTCGGCGCCGTGCTTCGTGCGGGAGAACACCAGCACGCTGTCGAAATTGATCTTGGCGAGCAGCGCGAGGAGGAGATCGAACTTCTGCTCCGCGGCCACCGGGTACAGCGCGTGGTTGACCGAAGCCGTGACCGAACGCGCGACGCCGATTTCCACGCGGGCGGGGTTGCGCAGCGCGAAGGACGCGATGGCGGCAATTTCCGGCGGGACGGTGGCGGAGAAGAACAGGGTCTGCCGCTCGCGCGGGCAGCGGGCGACGATGTCCTTCACGACGGGAAGAAAGCCCATGTCGAGCATCCGATCCACTTCGTCGAGGACGAGGATCGAGATGTCGCGGAGGTTGATGGTTCCCTCCTTGAGGTAGTCCATCAGGCGGCCGGGCGTGGCGACGATGATGTCGACGCCGCGCTTGAGTTCGGCGCGCTGATTGCCGTAGCCGACGCCGCCGAAGATGGCGACGGGGCGGATGTCCGTGAACCGGGCAAAGTCGCGGAAGGCCGTCTCGACCTGGGCCGCGAGTTCGCGGGTCGGCTCGAGCACGAGCACGCGGGTGCGGCCGTGGGTGCCGAGCCGGTTGAGGATCGGCAGCGCGAAGGCGGCCGTCTTGCCGGTGCCGGTCTGGGCGGAGGCAATGAGATCGCCGCCGCCAAGCACCACGGGAATGGCGCGAAGCTGGATGGGCGTGGGGTCCGTGTAACCGGCGGCTTGAATGCCGCGGAGGACCGCGTCGGAGAGATTGAGAGCTTTAAATGACATGCAGAAGAGCGCGTAAGCGCGAATGGCGCGCAAACCGCGCCGCGGCCCGGTGGCGCCGGTCGAAGACCTGGGCACCCGGAACCGTTGATGGTCGGAATGGTTTCCGACCCGGAACCGCCGGTCGAAGACCGGCGTACTTACAAAACGAAAAGGGACGAAGCCCCAAAGGAGCTTCGTCCCTCGAAATTCAAGAAATCAGAAAGACCGCTTAGTAACGGCGCTCGCCGCGATCGCGATCGCGACCACCGCCACCGCCGCCGCCGACGCCGCCACGACCGCCGCCGCCGAAGCCGCGACCGCCGCCGCCGCCGCCGCCGCCGCCGCCGCCGAAGCCGCCGGAGCGCTCTTCCTTCGGACGGGCCTCATTAACGGTCAGCTGACGACCACCGACATCGGTGCCGTTCATTTTTTCCGCCGCAGACTTGGCCTCATCGGCCGTGCCCATGGTGACGAACGCGAAACCGCGAGGGCGGCCGGTCATCTTGTCCATGGCGACATAAACGTCAGTGACGGAACCGAATTGGCCGAAAGCCGAACGGAGTTCGTCTTCGGTCGTCTTAAAGGACAGGTTCCCGACGTACAGTTTGGAGTTACTCATGTGATGTCTCGTAGATCCACCGTCCGCTGCCAGTCCGTTCCCGACTTGGGTTTCGAAATCATCACTTAAGCCAATCGCTCAGCCAACGACTCACCAGATACTGTCATCTAACGCTTTCTCTAACGAAGAGCAAACACGGTGCATGCGAAGGGAGGCAACGCAAGGGGAAATTTGGGAGCCCCCCTCCCGGGGACGTGACGTGCCGAAAGCGATTGGTGTAGGGCTGCCG
>CAINHV010000359.1 GCA_903848965.1 uncultured Opitutia bacterium
CGCGCTGTTGAAATCGAGGCCCATGAGATCGCGGATGGTATTGCGATACTCGATGCGATTGAGCCGCCGCGCGGTGACCCGGCCGGGGTCGGGCCTGGCCCGATCGAGGGCGAAGGCGCCGAACTTGATCCAATCCTCGAGTTGGGCGACCTCGGCAGCCTCGGGGCGCGGCACATCCTCGTTGGGTGGCGGCATCAATCCTGCCCGCACATTCTTCAGGACGGCGAGCCAGAGATCGCGCCGCTCAAGCATCTCGGCGTCGGATTCGAATTCATCGAAGACGACCTGGCCCTTGTCCATGCCCTCGCCGTGGCACTCGTAACAGTACTTGCTCAGGAGAGGTTGGATCCGTTCGTGGAACGCCGCGGCGGCCGGCACGGCGGCATGGGTGTCGCCAGCGCAGAAGCCGGCCAGCGCGAACAGGGGCAGGGCAAGATAGCGGCGGGGCCGGGAGGTAGCAGACGGATGCAGAGGCGGAGTCAACAACGGGGAAGGTTAGGAATCTCGAACCGGGGGTAAACGATGAGCTTCGAAAACGTGTGGCGCCTCGCGTAAAAAATCAATCCGGCAGCCGGCACCGACCTATCTTTTGGAAAGCGGGGTCGAAAGCTCAGTCCTGGCACCGTGTCCCGCCCTGGTGCGCCCGCCTTTATCCAATCGCTTGATCGCAGGAGCTTCAGATACCTCTTCCGGTTGTTCCTTTCGGCGTCGAAAGGCTCGCCGGCGGAGCAACCGCGGACTGGGCCGGGCGGCGAGTGCGAGTCGGTTCGTGGGCCGATTCCGGCTGACCGTCGGGAACGACGGGCCGAAGGACGGGCGGGCGGTGTCAAGTAGTCAAGACGTGACCCCTTTATCGTTACGGGGGTGGCGCGGGACGGGAGGGACGACGCGCGGCCACGATTGGATGGCGTTCGTGGTTGGCAACCGAGTTCGCGATTGGGGCCTCGCAATCCCATTCCCGACGGCCGCATTTCCATTGTTCGCGGCCCGGTGGCGGTCTTAGGTTCGGCTCATGTCCCCATCTCTCTCCGCTCCTGCCATGGCACGTCGAAGTTTTCTCGGACTCGCAGCCACGGTGCCGGCGGTGGTGGCGGCGCAACTGGTCGCGGGCCGGGCCCTGGTTCCCGAGGCGCGGGCCGCGGTGCCGCCGGCGCGGAGCCGTTACCCGATCGGGATCGAGCTCTACGGTGTGCGCACCGAGTTGACGAAGGACTTGCCTGGCACGCTGCGCCGGGTCGCCGAAATGGGCTACGAGGTGGTCGAGTTCTACGCGCCTTACTTTGCGTGGACGCTGCCGTACGCGAAGGAAGTCCGGACCCGTCTCGATGACCTCGGGCTGCGCTGTTATTCGACGCACAATCACTTTCCCTCCTTCGTCTCCGGACAGACGATGGGCAAGGCGATCGAGTTGAACCAGATTCTGGGGACGCGGAGCCTGATCCTCTCGTCCGCGCCCGCCGGGACCACGGGCCTCGAGGGCTGGAAGCGGCTCTGCGGCCGGCTCAGCGAGGCGGTGACCGAGTTGCAGCCGCATGGGCTGGCGGCCGGATTTCACAATCACAAGTACGAGTGGGACCTCGTGGACGGCCAGCGCGTGATGGACCTCATCGCGGCCGGCACCCCGAAGGAGTTCGTTCTTCAACTGGATGTCGGGACCTGCCTTGAGGCGGGGCAGGATCCGGTGGCCTGGATCAAGGCGCATCCCGGCCGGACCAAGAGCATTCACCTGAAGGATTGGACGCCCGGCACCCACGAAGAGGAGAAGGGCTATCGCGTGCTCTTCGGGGAAGGCGTTGCGCCCTGGCGGGAGATTTTTGCGGCGGCCGAGTCAACGGGCGGAGTCGAATTTTATCTGATGGAGCAGGAGGGAAGCCGCTATTCGGAATACGAGTCGCAGGAGCGGTGTCTCGCGACCTGGCGGCAGATGCGGGGCTGAAGTGGACTATTGGATGGGCGTAGCATGGGTCTCCCGACCCATGAGTCAGGAGCGGCTAGGACGCAGCGCGGCTGAGCCGCAACCAATCGTTCAAAAACAGGATTGAACAGGAAGGCCGGGGAGCGAGCGAAGATATCCAATCCATTCCTTCCCGATCTCCCCGATCTTCCTGTTCA
>CAINHV010000360.1 GCA_903848965.1 uncultured Opitutia bacterium
AGGCAAGGCTGTTAGGGTCGAGTTCCATGATTTCCCTTCCTTGCACTGGAGATGGCCATTCCACCGCGGATTACGCGGATAGCGCGGATAAATGCAGGCCAGCCGGATGATCGAAGCGAGCCATTCGACAAGCTCACGGCAAAGTCCCTGGTGCTCTCGCAGGTCTCGAGCCGGTCGAGAGGCTGCGTCCCGCCAAGCCGGGACTGGTCGCTTCGATCGACCTCGACGGATCAAAACCAGAGGTGGATCGAACAGGTTTAATCCGCCCGGCCCCGAGTGCGACAACGACGTTCCCGTGACGGCGGGACCTAAGTTGGCGCATTCATCCGCCGCCTTGGGTTAGTATCCGCGGCATCCGTGAAATCCGCGGTCAAAAAATCAGGGACGTTTCGTCAATCAACACCTGTGCATTCACTCTCAAAATGAGACGACAATCCGTCTTAACTTAGCGCCATTCGAGGCTGACCACTTGTAGCCACGAGCGCCGATCGAGTGGATGAGGAAACACAAAGCGGCATGGCGCGACGGAGCCGCCACGCAATGGGAGGGCCGAACTCCGCCGAGGTCGCTCTTGAATCGTTCAATGAACCGGCCTCGACGGAGCTCGGCCCTCCAAAGATTCCTCCCGGAAGTGATCGACCCGCCCGCGGGCTCACCCGGCCGATACCAGCCGGCGTGCACTCGAAGAGCGTGGCGCAGCCCAGCGCCTTCGCCTCTTCCAAAAACGGTCGGATCCTCGCGGCGGCCACCGCGGCATCGTAGCGCGCGGGCGACACCTCCGCCGCCCCGATGAAATCGACCAGCACGTGCTCAGGCGAGAGCACGAAACCAGGAATCGGCATCAGCTCAGATTCGCGGCTGCCTGGCTTCGGGCTCCAGGCAGATTGAGGGCCCAGGCGCCAGGGCGCGCGAAAGGTTGCCATCGCCCCAATCGTTTTCACGCTGGCCCCATGGTCTGGTGGATTCGAGTCGGCCTTACCCCGCTGCTCACTCTCGTCGCGGCGCGCGCCGCCGGCGTCGACTTTGCCCGCGAAGTCCGGCCCATCCTGGCCGAGCATTGCTACCAGTGCCATGGGCCCGACGCCGGGGAGCGCAAGTCGGAGCTGCGCCTCGATCAGCACGAAGCGGCGCTCCGGGGCGGCAAGTCGCAGCTGCCGGCCATCGTGCCGGGACGGCCCGATGAGAGCGAGCTGCTACTCCGGATTCTGTCGGCCGATCCGGAGGAGGTCATGCCGCCCCCGGACACGGACAAGCGACTCGACGCCGGCCAAAAGGAAACACTGCGCCGTTGGATCGCGTCCGGCGCGGAGTATGCCCCGCACTGGGCTTTTGTGGCCCCGGTCAAGGCGGCTCCCCCCGGGCCGCCGGGTGTCCATCCGATCGACGCCTTCGTCGCCGCCAAGCTCGCGTCCCGGGACCTGGCCGCCTCGGCGCCGGCAGACCCCTCCGCGCTCTGCCGGCGTCTGTATCTCGATCTCACCGGGCTGCCGCCCTCGCCGCCGGAGGTGGCGGCCTTTGCCGCGGCGGCGAAGTCGGGGCTGACGCAGGCCGTGGCCGCAACCGTCGACCGGTTGCTGGCCAGCGAGGCCTACGGCGAGCGTTGGGCGCGGGTCTGGCTCGACGTGGCGCGCTATGCCGACAGCAACGGCTTCGAGAAGGATCTGCGGCGCGAGCAATGGGCCTGGCGCGACTGGGTGATCGGCGCACTCAACCGCGACCTGCCCTACGATCAGTTTCTCATCGAGCAGATCGCCGGGGATCTCCTGCCCAACGCTACGCCCGATCAAATCGTGGCCACCGGCTTCCTGCGCAACGGCATGGTCAACGAGGAGGGCGCGATCGTCGCCGAGCAGTTCCGGACCGAGGGCATCGTCGATCGCGTCGATTGCCTCGGCAAGGCGGCGCTCGGTCTCACCCTGCAGTGCGCGCAGTGTCACACGCACAAATTCGATCCGATCACACACGACGAGTATTTCGGCGCGTTCGCATTCCTGAACAATGCCCATGAGGCGCAGTCATGGGTCTTCGCTCCGCCCCAGCAGAAGGAGTTGGAGCAACTGCTCACCGGGCTCCGCGCCGTCGACGAGCGCAGCCGGCTGACCCAGCCGCAGGGGCCGGAAAAACTGGCCGCGTGGGCCTCGGAGTGGCAGCGGCAGCGGATCGAGTGGACTCCCCTGATCGCAACCGAAACCGACAGCACGGGCGGGCTGAATCATCCGGTGCAACTGCCGGATCTTTCCATTCTCACCGTGGGCCATCCGACGGTTAAGGGCGGCATCTACGTCATCAGCCAGCCCGCCCTGGAAGGCGCGACCGGCCTGCGGGTCGAGGCACTCACCCATGGCGACCTGCCCTTCGGCGGCCCGGGACACAGCCGGTATGGCACCTGGGCCGTGACCGAACTGGAAGTGTTCGTCCAACCGCCCGGCAGCGAAAAGTGGGAGAAGGTGGGAGTGCAGAACGCGACCGCCGATTGGTCCGAACCGACCCGCGGGCTCGAACCGGAGTGGCGGGCCCTGTCGATCGATCCCGACGGCCGGCGCACCTGCGGGCCGGTGGCCTTCATGATCGATGGCAGCGAACACACGGCCTGGCGGGCCGACCGCGGACCCGGCCGCCGCAACCAGGAATCGGTGGCGGTCGTCCAGTTCGAACATCCCCTGACTCACCCGGCCGGCACCAAGCTCAAGGTGCTGT
Source organism: uncultured Opitutia bacterium (assembly GCA_903848965.1). GTDB lineage: Bacteria > Verrucomicrobiota > Verrucomicrobiia > Opitutales > Opitutaceae > ER46. The sequence continues at coordinate 2,698 of CAINHV010000360.1, forward strand.
ATACGATGAACCACGGCGAGGACACCACCGGACGGGGCAGCACGATGCTGGGGCGCAGCCGATTTTCGCTGACCAACGCGCCCGACCCCAGGGCGGCGCCCGTCGATTACGCCGCGCTGCTCGCCCTTGAGATTCCGGCGGGCCAGCGCACCGCCGCCCAGGAGGAGCTCATCTATCGAGCTTGGAGGGCGAGCGACCCCGAAGCCGCCAAATTCAACGACGAGGCCGCGGCGCTTTGGAAAAAATTTCCGGCCGCCCAGACGTCGGTCCTTCATCTCGCGGAATTGGCGCCTTCCCTCACGCGGGCGACGCATCTGCTGGAACGCGGCGCGTGGGACCGGCCGAAGCAAAAGATCGAACCGCACGTGCCTGCGGTGCTGCACCCGATGGAGCCGGCCGGACCGCGGGATCGGCTCGCCTTCGCCCGCTGGATCGCGGACCGGCGTTCGCCGCTGGCCGCCCGCGTCGCCGTGAATCGCGTCTGGCAGGCCCTCTTTGGGCTCGGGCTGGTGGAAACGCCGGAGGATTTCGGCACCCGCACTCCGCTGCCCGAATACGGCGAACTGCTCGACTGGCTGGCCGTGGACTTCATGGAGCAGGGTTGGAGCCAGAAGCGCCTAGTCCGCGCGATCGTCACGAGCCTCACGTATCAGCAGGATTCGCGGGTGACGCCCCCCTTGCTCGAACGCGATCCCGGCAACCGCCTGCTGGCCCGGGGCCCGCGCTTCCGGGCCGAGGCCGAGATCGTGCGCGACATCGCGCTGGCCGCATCCGGCCTCCTCACGCGCAAGGTCGGCGGCCCGAGCGTCTTTCCCCCGGTGCCGGAGAACGTCCTCTCGTATAATTATTCCAAGGTCGACTACTGGAATGTCCCCGAGGGCCCGGAGCGTTATCGCCGCAGCCTTTATCTCTTTCGCAAGCGCTCGATGCCCGATCCGATGCTGACGGCATTTGACGCGCCCAATGCGGATCAGGCCTGTGCCCGTCGCGCCCGCTCGAACACACCCATGGCCGCGCTGACCGGCCTCAATGAGCCCGTTTTCGTTGAGGCCGCCCAGGGCCTCGCCCGGCGGATCTGGCGCGAAGGCGGCACCACCGATGCGGAGCGCATCGCCCACGGCTACTTGCTTTGCACGGCCCGCGCCCCGGCCGACGCGGAAATTGCGGGCGTGCAGCGCCTGCTCGCGGACACCCGGGAGCGCTTGCGCCGCGGCGAACTCAACGCCACCACCCTGGCCTTTGCGCCCTTCACCAAGCCGGACGACCTCCCGGCCGACGCCACGCCGATCGATCTCGCGGCCTGGACGATCGCCAGCCGCGTGCTGCTGAACCTGGACGAGACGCTGACGAAAAACTGATGAAAGATTTGGCGCCAGATTTTTTCCCACCGAGCCACAGCGACGCAGAGGACGATCCCGCCTCCGCCCTCTGTGTCTCCGTGCCTCTGTGGTTCAACCTGGATTGCTCCTAGTTTCCTAGCTTCTGAATTAACCATGAACTACGCCGAGGAAATCCGGATGGCCCAGGCGCGGCTGTTGACGCGCCGTTGGTTCCTGCGCGACTGCGGCCTTGGCCTCGCCGGCATCGCCCTGAATTCACTGCTGGCCCGGGAGGGCGTGGCCGCGCCCGCCGCCGCCGGACCGCTCGCCGTCCGTCCGTCGCATTTCCCGCCCCGGGCCAAGCGCGTGATTTATCTGTTCCAAGCGGGCGCCCCGAGTCAGCTCGAACTGTTCGACCACAAACCCGAGCTGACGAAACGCGACGGCCAGCTCCCGCCGGCGGAACTGCTGACGAACTATCGCGCCGCCTTCATCCGGCCCAACTCCGCGCTGCTGGGCCCGAAGTACAAATTCGCCGTGGAGCCCAAGACCGGCATGGAGCTGGGCGAACTGATTCCCCATACCGCCGCCATCGCCAACGAACTCTGCCTCATCCGCTCGATGCACACCGACGCCGTGAATCACGCTCCGGGGCAGATCTTGATGAACACCGGCTCGGAACAGTTTGGCCGGCCGAGCCTCGGATCGTGGACGCTGTACGGATTGGGCAGCGAGAGCGCAGAACTGCCGGGATATGTGGTGCTCACCAGCGCCAAGGGCACCAGCGGTGGCGCGAGCAACTACGGCTGCGGATTCCTGCCCACGGCCTATGGCGGCATTCCCTTCCGCAGCACCGGGGACCCCGTACTCTTTCTCTCCAACCCGGCCGGCCTCGACGACCGGACGCAGCGCGCCTCGCTCGACACCCTGCACGAGCTCAACGCCCACGCGCTCGCCGGCACGGGCGATCCGGAAATCGCCGCGCGAATCCAAAGCTACGAACTGGCTTACCGGCTGCAGACCAGCGCGCCCGAGCTCATGGACCTTTCATCGGAGCCGCCGCACATCCTCGAGCTCTATGGGATCAAGGACGTGAAGGAGACGAGCTATGCCCGCAACTGCCTGCTCGCGCGGCGACTGATCGAGCGGGGGGTGCGGTTCGTCCAGCTCTTCCACGAAGCTTGGGACCAGCACGGCGATCTGACCAAGGCGCTCAAGAAGAACTGCCTCGACACCGATCGCGCCAGCGCGGCCCTCGTGACGGATCTCCGGCAGCGCGGCCTGCTGGACGATACGCTGGTCGTGTGGGGCGGCGAATTCGGCCGCACCCCGATGGTGCAGGGCAGCAATGATGGGCGGGATCACCACAACCGCTGTTTCACCCTGTGGCTGGCCGGCGCAGGCCTCAAGCGCGGTCATGTCCACGGGTCGACGGACGAACTCGGCTTCAACGTGGTCCGCGACCCGGTGCACGTCCACGACCTCAATGCGACCCTGCTTCATCTGCTCGGGCTGGACCACACCCGGCTGACCCATCGGTTCCAAGGTCGCGATTACCGGCTGACCGACGTCCACGGCAACGTGGTTTCGGATCTCATCGCGTAAGGGCCGGCAAACGGGTCAGCCCCGGAGCTGCCGCGTGCTCTCGCTCACGCAGCCGCCGTTTCGCGCGGGGTCACTTCGCGTGCAATTTGCGCGCCGATTTCCCGCTGCGCCCGGCGCAGATCGCATTCGGTCTGAAGGCGCAGCCACCAGCCTTCCGACAGGCCGAAATAGCGATCCAGCCGCAGCCCGGTGTCGGCCGTGATCGCCCGTGCGTCGGCGAGGATGGCCGTGATCCGGGTCAGTGGCACGCCGATGTCCTTCGCCAGCCGGTACGGCGTGATTGCCATCGGATCGAGAAACTCTTCGCGGAGCATTTCGGCAGGAGTCAGGAGCGGCAGCAGTTTGGTCTTCATGGCGGCATTCAATGATAGTCGATGATGGCGACATCCTCGGCCCCCGCCGCGGTCCAGCGAAAGACGATGCGCCACTGGTCGTTAATCCGGATGGAGTGCTGTCCTGCCCGCCGCCCTTTTAGCGTCTCCAGCCGGTTGCCCGGCGGGATGCGAAGATCGGAGATCAGGGTTGCAAGATGGATCTGGAGCAATTTTCGACGGGCGACGGTTTGGATCGTGGCAGGCAGCTCCGGCGACTGCCGGTCGAGAAAAATGTCCTCGGTGGCCCGAGAGCCGAAGGACTTGATCACGCCTTGATAGTTACGTGACGCGTAACCAAATGTCAAACTGAAGCTCTTCCTCGTTCGAACGACCTGAAACGCGGGGCTCCGCTCGCCCAGCGGACCTTGCCCGCGGCGGGCGGGCGCGAGCCGCAAATTTCAGATTAAAGATTTTCAATTCTCAATTTTCAATCTGCCGCCGGCGAACGCGCTGCAACCCCGCGAGCCGTGGTCACGGACTCCAATTGAAAATTGAGAATTGCTCACCACGGGAAGCCGACCGCGGAACCCCCAGTTGACCCCTTGGGTCGCACCCGCACCCTTTATCACAGGTGTACCGGACGCCGTCCCGTTGCCGCCCAGCCAGACCGTATCGCCCCAAAAACGGTCCCATCGAATAAGCACCCTCATGCCTCCCCTCCCTACCCGCCGGTTGAAGACACTTCTCTTGATCGTTGGAATCAGCGGAGCGCACCTGCTCACCGTCGCCCCACAGACCCGGAACCAAGGTGTGAAAGGCCTCGGGCCCGGGTATGGGCCAACGGGACTGCGCGACGATCAGCACGATGACGGCAAGAATGCCCGGCAGGTGGCCGCTTGGATCAATGACCATGCGAGCGGTGATCGTCCCTTCATGATCGCCTGCGGCTTTCACAAGCCGCACATCCCTTTTCTCGCTCCCGATGCCTACTTCGCGAAATATCCGCTCGCCGCACTGAAGCTGTCCCGATCACCGGCGAATGACTGGGATGACATCCCGGCGATCGCGGCAACCAATCAATACCGGGATTACGGGTTTCCAGAGCTCGGGCAGGAAAACGAAGCCCGCCGCCGCGAGTTCATGCAGGCCTACTACGCGTCCATTTCTTTTGTCGATGCGCAGCTTGGCATCATCATCGACGCGCTGCACCAGAGCGGTCAGTGGGAGAACACCATCAT
>CAINHV010000361.1 GCA_903848965.1 uncultured Opitutia bacterium
GCGGAGGAAGAGGAGTTCCGGATCAAGCAGGTGGCAACCACCGCGGCGGCGACGCCGAAGGAAGTTTCCGTCGAGCGCCTTTTCGCCAACATCGCCGCCACCCAGGCCAAGGTGCTGAAGTTGATCATCAAGACCGATGTCTTCGGCTCCGCCGAGGCCGTGCGCAATGTCCTCGAGGGCATCAAGAGCACCAAGGTCTCGCTCGAGATCGTTTCCACCGAGGTCGGCCTCGTCACCAAGAACGATGTCCTCATGGCGGGCGCCGCCGGTTCGGTCATCATCGGTTTCCATACGAAGCTCGAAAGCGGCGTCACGCCGCTCGCGAAACACCACGGCGTCCGCGTCGAGACGTACGAGATCATCTACGAGATGGGCGACAAGGTTCGCGAGATGATGGCGGACATGCTCGATCCGGATCTGAAGGAAACCAAGACCGGTGCGGTCGAGGTCCGGCAGGTGTTCCCGCTGGCCAAGGGCTTCGTCGCCGGCTGTCTCGTCACCGAGGGCAAGATCAACCGCAATGCGTCGGCGCGCCTGCGCCGGGGCCGCGAGATCGTGCACGAGGGCAAGATTGGGACGCTCAAGCGCTTCAAGGACGATGCGAACGAGGTTCGCGCCGGCCTCGAGTGCGGCATCAAGCTCGACGACTTCAACGGCTACCAGGCCGGCGATCTCATCGAGTGCTACGAGGTCCAAAAAGTCCGGGCCGCGTTGTAATTCCCGATCTTCGGTTCAAGGTGCCGCGCCGGCTCTGGCGCGCTGCCGGATCGAAAGTCGCGAATCGAAAAACGAAAATCCCGATGTCCAACCGCATTGTCCGCGTCAACGAGCTCATCCAGCGCGAGATCAGCGCCATCCTGCGCCAGCGGTACCAAAGCGAGTCGGTGGCGATCACCATTTCCGAAGTCCGGGTTTCGCCCGACCTGCGGGATGGCCGGGTGTTCGTGGCCGTCGTCGGGAGCGAGGAATTTGCCGAGGAGAAACTGCGCTGGCTGCGTTCGCAGGCGAATGACATCCGCACCGAAGTCAGCCGGCGGATCGTGCTGAAGTACCTGCCGAAGTTCGCGTACCTCCTCGATCATACTGCGATTCGCGGCGCGCGGATCCTCCAGATGATCGACGAGATGGCCCCGCCGGCGGAGGAGCCCAAGCCGGAGGAACCCAAGCCCGACGAGCCGGCGTCCTGACCATGGAGAAATTTTATCCCGAACTCTCGGCGCAGTTCGCCCGGCTGCTCGCTTCGCTGGCCGGACGAAAGATCGCTGTCATCGGCCATGCGCGTCCCGACGGCGATTGCATCGGTTCCCAGGTGGCGCTCGCCCGCGTGCTCCAGGCCCGGGGCAGCGACGTCATCTGCGTCAACGCCGATGTCGTGCCGCGCCGGCTCCAGTTTCTGATTCCCGGCATGATCTTTCTGCGCCCGGACGAGGTCCTGCGGAACACGGAGGATCGTGCCGCCATCTTCGTCGACTGCGCGGATCATGCGCGCGGCGGCGAACGGCTGAAGGCGTGTTATCCCGAGCCGGTGGCCATGATCGATCACCATCTCTCGAACGTCGGCTACGCGGCGTACAACCTGATCGACAGCGCGTCGGCCGCGACCTGCGAAATTCTCGCCGGCATTTTCTTCGACAACGATCTGGTCGTGGATGCGGTGGCCGCGCAGGCGTTGTTTGCCGGCATTCTCACGGACACCGGCCAGTTCCGTTTCAGCTCGACCTCCCGGCGCTGCTTCGTGCTCGCGGGCGAACTGGTGGCGCGCGGTGCCCGGCCGGCGGAAGTCGGCTACGAGCTCTATGAGCGCGAGTCGGAGGGCAAGCTGCGGCTGCTCCAGCACTACCTCGCTTCGCTCCGGCTCGAGCAAGGCGGCCGGATTTGCATCGGCTCGCTGGCGCCGGGAGTCTTCGACGCCACCGGCTCCAGCATCGAGGATACCGAGGGCCTGGTGGATTACGCGCGGAGCATCGACGGCGTGGAGATTGGCGCCCTGATCGAGGAACGCACCGACGGCACCGTGAAGGCGAGCCTGCGGGCGAAGGAACCGGCGTTGCGCGTGGATCTCGTCGCCGCCCAGTTCAATGGCGGCGGTCACGCCTGCGCGGCGGGCTTGAATTTGAAGACCGGCACGGAGAATTTTTATGCCCGGCTGCTCGCGGCGATGACAGAGCGGCTGCGCATCGTGGATGCAGCACGGAAGACCTGATCATGCTTGGACCGCCCAAAGAACTCGACGGCATCCTGCTGGTGGACAAGCCCGGGGACCACACTTCGCATGACGTGGTCGCGCGGCTGCGGGGCAAGTTGAAGATGAAGCGCATCGGTCATGCCGGGACGCTCGATCCAATGGCCACTGGCCTGCTGATCATGCTCGTCGGCAAGGCCACCCGCGTGTCGCAGTATCTCACCAACCTCGACAAGGAGTACGAGGGGACCGTCGAGCTGGGAAAGGTCACCGACACCCAGGACGCGGATGGCGAGATGATGGAGACGCGTCCGGTGCCGCCGCTGACCGAGGACGAACTCAAGGAGGCGATCAAGGGCTTCCTCGGCGATCAGTACCAGATGCCGCCGATGTATTCGGCGATCAAGATCAACGGCGTGCCGCTCTACAAGAGCGCCCGGAAGGGCGAGGACATCGTGCGGGAGCCGCGCTTCATCCGCGTCTCGAGCTGGGAGGTGACGAAGTTCGGGGTGCCGCGTTTTGATTTCCGGCTGCGCTGCACCAAGGGGACGTATGTGCGGACGCTGGCCCACGATCTCGGCCAGAAGCTTGGCTGTGGCGCGCATCTGGCGGCGTTGCGCCGCACGGCGACCGACAAGTTCAACGTGGCCCAGGCCCTGACGCTCGACCAGATCATGGCCATGAGTCTGACGGAAATTGAGCAAAAGTTGATCGCGCCCCGCGATGCGGTGCCGATGCTGGCGCTGTGAGCGCAGGCCGCAAAACCGATCGGATCGCCCCTCGCGGGGCCAGGTGAGGGCAGGCGAGATGGCGGCATCGATGCACTTCGACGGTCTCAATCACGTCGCGCTGTCCGCCCGGCCGCTGCATCTCGCCATCGGGATTTTCGACGGCGTCCACCTCGGCCACCGCGCCGTCATCGTGCCTGCGATCCAGGCCGCGCGACAGGACAAGGGACTGAGCGGGGTCCTGACGTTCTGGCCGCATCCGAGCGCGCTGTTCCGGCCGCAGGCGCCGACCCGGCTCATGTTCGACCCGGCCACGAAGACCAGGGTCCTGCTCGACCTCGGCGTCGACTTGGTGATCACGCAACCATTCACCCCGGAGGTTGCCGGAATCGACGCGGAGGCTTTCGTGCCCTGGCTCAAGGCCCGGTTGTCGTCGCTCGTCGCGATCCACGTCGGTGAAAATTTTCGCTTCGGCCAGGGACGTCGCGGAGATGTGGCGCTGCTGGCGCGGACGGCGGCGGCGCACGGGTTGAAGGCGTTCACTGCCCCGCGTGTCACGCTCGCCGGCGAGCCGGTGAGCAGCACGCGGGTCCGCGCGCAACTCGAGGCGGGCCACCTCGAGACGGTGAATGCACTGCTCGGTTATTCGTATTTCGCCGCGGGCGTGATCGCTCCCGGCAAGCAGCTCGGACGGACGCTTGGTTTTCCGACCTTGAATATCCCGTGGGCGCCGGATCTTCGCCCCCGGCTGGGGGTCTATGCCGTGCGCGTTTGGAACCAGGCCCACCCGCGCCCGCTGCCCGCCGTGGCCAACTATGGGCTGCGGCCCACGGTGGAGCAGGCGACCGAGCCTCGACTCGAGGTGCATGTGCTCGGAGCCTGTCCCTTCACGTCTGGTGACGCGGTCACCGTGGAATGGCTGCACTTTCTCCGACCGGAGATGAAGTTCGCCGGCGTCGATGAACTCCGCGGGCAAATCGCGCGGGATCGGGAGTCGGCGGAGGCGTACTTCGCGGTCGGGAAGTAACGTCCCGGAGGTTGGCAGCGAAGGACGAACCAAGGGCGATCCAAGTCCAAACCACCGTAGCTGCGTGAGCGAGGGGCGACTGGGGTGGAAATCAGGAGACCGGCGCTGAGTCCGCCGGCCAGCGGGCCCGAAACGCCAGTTGGGCGTCGCGGTCCGGCACTTCATCGTAGCCGGGGCGCATCAGGAACTTCATCGGATAGGCCGCGTCGAGCGAAAGCACCTCGACGGTTACTCCGGTGACGGCAAACACGGCCCGCCAGGCGCCGCACCCGATTTCAAACTCGGTCGCGTTGCGCCGCTTGATGCGTCGCGTGCGATGCGGGGCGGGATCCCGCGCGAGCAACTCGATCAGGCGCGGCGTGAAATCGATTTGCCAGGTTTCCCTCAACCACTGGCCCTGCGCCAGCGCGGCGGCCGCAAACGTCACGGTGAAGCGCGCGGGCTCGCGGAGCTCCGCTTCCATCGCGTCGATCCATCCGGCGCGGGCGCCGGGGAACGCGTCGTAGGTCGCGACGTAGGGCTTCACGTCGAAGATTGGCGTGCCATCGATCAGGTCACACGGACCGATCCGCAGCCGCCGGCCGGTGACGGCCAGGAGGTTCACGCAGGTCAGGCCAAGGGGGTTGGGCCGGTGCGGTGAGCGCGTGGCAAAGACCCCGCGGCGACGGGACGGACCCCGCGGCGGCAGCACGAGCGGTCGCCAGTTGTCGTTGCGATGAAACCAGGAGAGCAGCCAGATGCGTTCGAATCCGGCGAGGTCCTGGAGCGCCTGCTCATAGCCGCAGTCCGCGAGCAGTTCGACTTCGTTGGATTCCTCCGCGGCGGCGGCCGGCTGGTGCCCGGCCTGGAACTTCACCTGCTGCCGGGTGCGAAGATGACCGATCGGTAGAAGTGTAAGCGACGGCTGCAACCCGGCCACCCAACCGCGTGGCGGTGTGGAGGTCGACACGGAAGTCCGCGGATCATCCGGTAGCGCGGTTTGTACCGAGAGGCTGATCAAGCGGCCCGCAGGCCAGTCGCGGATTATTTTTCGCTGACC
>CAINHV010000362.1 GCA_903848965.1 uncultured Opitutia bacterium
CAGCCGGAACGCGGGCCACCAGCCCGGGGTTGAACCCTTCCTGACGGCAGCGGCGGTCTTCCCGCCGGGCTGCTTTGGTGCCGGCACCGCGGGCGATTCCGATCGCATGAACCGCGGCGTGACCGGCGATGTTCGCCTCCGTTCAACCTGTTCCCATGTTCCATTCTTTCGTTCCTTCCTGCGGCGCGCTCGGCGCCGCCCTCATCCTCAGCACTGCGGCGCTGGCCCAAACCGCGGCGCCGGCAACCTCCACTCCTTCGCCGCATGCCGTCATGCTCGATGAGTTCGTCGCGTCGGCGTCACCGTTTCGGCGTAACCAGATCGATGTCGCGCAATCCACCACGATTCTCAGCGATCGATCGCTCCTGCTGAAGCAGCAGTCCACGCTGGGCGAGACGCTCGCGGGCGAGCTTGGCGTCAGTGCGACCTCCTTCGGGCCCGGTGCCAGCCGGCCGATCATCCGCGGCTTGGGCGGCGATCGGATCCGGCTGCTCGAGAACAGCGTGGGCACGCTCGACGGATCGGTCACCAGCCCCGACCACGCCGTCAGCGTGGAGCCCTTCCTAATCGAGCGAATTGAGGTCGTGCGTGGCCCCGCCTCGCTGCTCTTCGGCAGCACTGCCGTCGGTGGCCTGGTCAATGTGATCACCCACCGGATCGAAACCGAAGTCCCGACGGAGCGGGTCCGCGGGGGTGCGGAGCTGCGCTACGGCAGTGCGGCGCAGGAGTTCTCGCGTGGCGGCGTGCTCGATCTGTCATTGCTCCCGGCCGGCGGGCCGGCGTTGGTCCTGCACCTCGACGCCTTTCGCCGCTCGACGGGCGACCTGCGGATTCCGGGCTTCGCGGAAAGCGCGCGGCTTCGGGCGGAGGAGGCCGCCGAGTCCCTCGCCGCCGGAGAGGCTCCGGAGGCAGCCGCGCGTGGGTACCTGCCCAATAGCAGCCTCGACGCCGAAAGCGGTGCCGTGGGGCTCTCCCTCGTGGGCCCGGAATTCCATCTCGGCGCCAGCTATACGGGCTTCAACACCCGGTATGGCATCCCTGGCCACGCGCACGAGTCCGAGGAGCCCACGGAGGCGGGCTCTACCCCCCCCGGCCCCGAAGCTCCCGGGGTGCGCATCGATCTGCGGCAGCGACGCACCGCGATCGACGGCGAATGGCGGCGCGAGGCGGGATTCGTCAACGGACTCCGACTGAAGTTCGGCCACGCGAACTACCGCCATCAGGAAATCGAGCCGGACGGGAACATCGGGACCGTCTTCACCAATCAAGGTTACGACGCCCGCCTCGAACTCCTGCACGGCGGCGCCCCGGGCTGGAGCGGGGCGCTCGGCGCCCAGTCGACCCGCAGCCGGCTGGCGGCGATCGGCGCCGAAGCCTTCCTGCCGCCCTCGCTCACGCGGGTGACGTCGCTGTTCGCCTTCGAGGAAATCGCCCGCTCGAGCCTGACCTGGCAGTTCGGCGCCCGCTTCGATCGCACGCAACTCGAGCCGAAAGGCACGGCCGATCACCGCGACGATGAGCTCAGCGGTTCGCTGGGCGCGGTCTGGAAGATCGACCCGGTTCACTCCCTCGCCCTCTCGGTCGCGCACACCGGCCGTTCGCCGAATGCGCAGGAACTCTTTGCCGACGGACCGCATGCCGGCACGCAGGCCTACGAGATTGGGGACCGCAACCTGCGCGCCGAGCGCTCGCTCGGACTGGAGTTGAGCCTCCGGCGTCAGACCGGCTTCGTCACTGGTTCCGTCGCCGTCTTCACGAATCGCTTCCAAGGATACGTGTTCGAGCAACCCACGGGTCTGCTCGCGATCGAGCCGGCCGGCGCGTGGGAATTTGTCGCCCCCGACAGTCCCGCGGCGCTGGCGGCCGGCGGCGGCCTGCCGGTTTTTCAGTACCTCCAGCGGAACGCCCAGTTTTGGGGTGCCGAGATCGAGACGCTTTGGCATTTGCACGAGTCGGGCGGTTTCCAATTGGACCTCAAAGTCGCTGCCGACTTCACCCGGGCGCGCGAGGACGGTGGCAACCTGCCCCGGATCCCCGCGGCCCGGGTCATCGTGGGCGCCGAATGGGCACATGGACCGTGGCGCGCTGGCGCGGATACGCAGGTCGTTTTCGACCAGACCCGCGTCGCCGCCAACGAGCACCCGTCGACGGGATACACGATGGTCGGAGCCCATGTGACGTGGACCCACACCGTCGGGCGGACGGTGTACGAACTATTCGCTTCCGGCTCCAACCTAGCGAACCAGGAAGTCCGGCCCCATCCGTCGTTTCTCAAGGATTTGGCGCCGCTGGCCGGTCGGGCTGTAACGGCGGGAGTTCGGCTTCGCTTCTAATCGCTGGTGCGGCGCCGAAAGGGAGTGCGTCGGCAGGAGTCGCTCGCCCCTGAAGGCAGGCGACTACAGCAGAGCCTCGAATG
>CAINHV010000363.1 GCA_903848965.1 uncultured Opitutia bacterium
CCCCCGAGTCCGAATCCGTGAAGCCATGCCATCGGCCTCGACGGAGCTCGGCCCTCCAGACGACAGGAAGTGCATGACAGCCTCCAGGTCCTGGAAGCCGCCAACCAGAGCCGGGCCTACTCGTGACCGGCCCCGCCCTTGAGGACGAGTTTGTCATCCTTCACGAGGAAAGTAACAACGCTGCCCTCGGCGATTTCACCGCCGATGAGCGCCCGCGCCAGCTTGGTCTCGATGTTCCGCTGCAGGAAGCGCTTGAGCGGACGCGCCCCGAAGACCGGGTCATAACCCTTCTCCGCGGCCCATTCCTTCGCCTTCTTGTCGAGCACGACTGTGACTCGGCGATCCGCCAGCCGCTTGTTCAGATCCGCGAGCAGGAGATCCACGATCGTCGTGATCTCCTCCAAGGTGAGCGGCTTGAAGAGGATCGTTTCGTCGATCCGGTTCAGGAACTCCGGCCGGAATGATTTGCGCAGCTCCGCCATCACGCTCTCGCGCACGCCTTCCGGAATCACATCGCCGGTGACGCCGTCGAGCAGGAAGCGCGACCCGATGTTCGACGTCATGATGATGACGGTGTTCTTGAAATCGACGGTCCGGCCCTGCGAGTCGGTGATGCGCCCGTCGTCAAGGACCTGGAGCAGGACGTTAAAGACATCCGGGTGCGCCTTCTCGATCTCGTCGAAGAGGATCACGGCGTACGGCTTGCGGCGCACGGCCTCGGTCAACTGGCCGCCTTCGTCGTAACCGACGTAGCCCGGAGGCGCGCCGATCATCCGGGCGACGCTGTGCTTCTCCATGTATTCCGACATGTCGATCCGGACCATCGCCGCCTCGGTGTCGAAGAGCGTTTCCGCGAGTGTTTTCGCCAGCTCCGTCTTGCCGACGCCCGTCGGGCCGAGAAACAGGAAACTGCCCACCGGCCGGCGCGGATCCTTGATCCCACTACGGGCGCGCAGGATCGCCTCCGTCACGAGCGTGACCGCCTCGTGCTGGCCGACGACGCGCTCATGGAGCACGTCCTCGAGCCGCAGGAGCTTTTCCTTCTCGCCCTCCACGAGCCGCGTCACGGGCACCCCACTCCACTTCGAAACCACCTCGGCGATTTCCTCATCGGAAACCTCCTCCTTGAAAAGCGTGGTCTGGCCGCGGCCGGCCTTCTCCAGCTTCTTCAACTCCTCCTCTAACTGCGGAATCCGGCCGTGGCGCAGCTCGGCGACCTTGTTGAGGTCGTAGGCGCGCTCGGCCTTGTCCATTTCGAGTCGGGCGGCCTCGATGGTCTCGCGCAGCTTGCGGGTCTTGTCGACGGCCCCTTTCTCCTTTTCCCAGTGGAGCTTGATGCCCTGTGCTTTCCCTCGGGCCTCGGCGAGTTCCTGCCGGAGAACCTCCAGCCGCCGCTTGCTGGCGTCGTCCTTCTCCTTCGCCAGCGCCGTCTCCTCGATCTCGAGCCGGAGCACCTTGCGCGTGAGCTCATCGAGTTCCTGCGGCATCGAGTCCATCTCCGTCCGGATCATCGCGCAGGCCTCGTCCATCAGGTCGATCGCCTTGTCGGGGAGAAACCGGTCGGTGATGTAGCGGTTCGACAGCGTGACCGCGCTGACAAGCGCGTTATCCTGGATCCGCACGCCGTGGTGCAGCTCGAAGCGCTCCTTGATGCCGCGCAGGATCGACAGCGCATCCTCGACGCTGGGCTGATCGACCACGACGGGCTGGAAGCGGCGCTCGAGGGCGGCGTCCTTCTCGATGTGTTTCCGATACTCGTCGAGCGTGGTCGCGCCGATGCAGTGCAACTCGCCGCGCGCCAGCATGGGCTTCAACAGATTGCCGGCGTCCATCGCCCCGTCGGCCTTGCCGGCGCCCACGATGAGGTGCAGCTCATCAATAAAGAGAATAATCCGGCCGTCGCTCTGCTTGACCTCGGCTAGCACGGCCTTGAGCCGCTCCTCGAACTCGCCGCGATACTTCGCGCCGGCCACGAGCGCGCCCATGTCGAGCGAGAAGATGGTCTTGTCCTTCAGGCCCTCGGGCACATCGCCGCGCAGGATGCGCTGGGCCAGGCCCTCGACGATCGCCGTCTTGCCGACGCCGGGTTCGCCGATGAGGACCGGGTTGTTCTTCGTCTTACGGGAGAGAATGCGAATCGTCCGGCGGATCTCCTCATCCCGGCCGATGACCGGATCCATCTTTCCCTTGCGGGCCTGCGCCACCAAATCGATGCCGTACTTTTCCAGGGCCTGGTAGGTCGCCTCGGGATTGTCGGTCGTCACGCGCTGCGAGCCGCGCACTTCCTTCAGAGCGGAGAGCACCCGGCCGCGATCGAGGCCAAAGCTCTTGAACATTTTCTTCAACCCGTCGGGCTTCGCGACGTCGATCAGGCCGAGGAAGAGATGCTCCACGGAGACATACTCATCCTTCAGTTTCCCGGCCTCCTCCTCGCCCCGCGTCAGGACCTCGTTGACCGCCTGGGTCACGTACACCTTCGAGGTGTCCACGCTCCCCGTGACCTTGGGCAGCCGCTCGAGCTCGCGCTCGACGGCCAGTTGCATGGCGCCCGCGCTCGAACCGAGCTTGTCGAGCAGCCCGGGCACGATCCCCTTTTCCTGGGCCACGAGCGCCGACCACAGGTGCCACGTGTCCACCTCGTTGTGGTTGAGGCGACGCGCAATGTTCTGCGCCTCGGTCACTGCCTCGCGCGACATTTGGGTAAGTTTGGCAAAGTCCATGATGAGTCACCTTCGCAGGCGGCGGGCCAATCTGCCCCGCGCGCGCCTGCGAGGCAAATGCGCGGTACGAAACGCCCGGCCGTGGCCAATGTGTCACGCCCGAGAGCCAATCTGTACCGGGGGCGTCACAGCCGGGCTGCGCCCCTGCGCTTTCCGTCCAACCCGGCGCCCACTCGCTCACGCTTGTAGCCAGGGGGGTTCGGCTTCTAGGGAGGGCCGAGCTCCGCCGAGGCCGGACTACGATCAAGCCGGCTGGAGCATCACCAAGCTCGCCCCCGCCCCGATGACCAAGGGCAAGGCGAAGAAAGCCGATAACAACAAAGC
>CAINHV010000364.1 GCA_903848965.1 uncultured Opitutia bacterium
TCGGCGGAGCTCGGCCCTCCCGCTTCGAAAGGTCACCGAGGGCGCAGCGCGACTGCGCGCCTGCGGAATACCGCTCACGCTTTCGACCCGGACATCAGGCCGATTCCGATCCTTGCCCCCTCGGGGTGACCGCCTCTCACTATCGGATCTTTTCCTGATGCTCGCCACGTTGAACAAATACCGGCACGCGTTCCTCATCGGCCTCCAGAGCAATCTGGTCTATCGGTGGAACTTCGCCGTGCGCGGGTTTTTCTCCCTTTTTCACCTGGCCGTGGTGTTCATCCTCTGGGGCGCGGCATTTGCCGGCGGCGGTGACATCGGGGGTTTCGATCTGCGGCAGACGCTGACCTACTTCGTCACCCTGCTCGTCCTCCAGTTCTTTATCAGCGCCTTCAACGAGGACTACCAAATCAGCGAGGAGATCCGCAACGGCCTCATCAACCAGTTCCTGCTGAAGCCGATCAATTACTTCCTCTACCGGTTCAGCATCTTTGTCGCGGCCCGCCTGGTATCCGGTGCCCTCGTGTTCATCCCACTGCTCGTGGCGATGCCGATCCTGAAGGACTACCTGACCTTTCCCACCGAGTGGTGGCGCTTCGGGCTCGCGGTTCCAGCGCTGCTGCTGTCGGCCCTGATCCAGTTCAGCATCGCCTACTGTTTCGGGATGCTGACGTTCTGGTTTCTCGAGATTCAGGGGTTCGTCATCCTCTCCATGGCAATTGAGTCCGTCCTCGGCGGACAGATCTTCCCGCTCGATCTGTTGCCCGCGGAAATCTTCCGGATCAGCCAATACCTCCCGTTCTATTATCAGATGTATTTTCCCGGCGCGATCATCACGGGCCGGCTGAACGACCCGGTCGCGATCAGCCAGGGGCTGCTGATTGAACTGGGCTGGGTCGTGGCGCTCCTCGCCCTCGGCCAATGGCTCTGGGTGCGAGGACTTCGCCGGCACACGGCAGTGGGAGGATGAGGGGATTTTCGATTTTGGATTTTGGATTTTAGATTCCTGAGACGATGCAAACTTCGGTGCCCCTCTTTCGGACAGGACTCTTGAGACCAGGGCGGAGCAAGCCGGGCGTGGACGAGCCACGCCCCTACACGTGTTTCGTAGGGGCGCGCCTCGTGCGCGCCCTCCGCTGCGCCTCCGGCCTGAAATCCAAAATGCCGACGCCGACCGCCTGAAATCGAAAATCGAGAATCCAAAATCGAAAATGTATTATCTCCGAATCTGGCTGGCCTCCGCCCGCTACTCGATCATCCGGACGCTGATGTTTCGCGGCGACTTCTTCGTCTGGTCGCTGGTGGAGCTTTTCTGGATGACCGTGAACCTGCTGCTCGTGTCCGTGATCTACCGA
This sequence comes from uncultured Opitutia bacterium, assembly GCA_903848965.1. GTDB lineage: Bacteria > Verrucomicrobiota > Verrucomicrobiia > Opitutales > Opitutaceae > ER46. Next base: position 1,356 of record CAINHV010000364.1, read on the forward strand.
CACACCGACACCATTGCCGGGTGGAGCCAGTACGAGATGGTGCTGCTCGTGGGCACGTCGATGATCATCCAGCGATTCCTGATGGGTTTCTTCTGGAGCAGCATTTTTGATTTCGGCCGCAATGTGCGCACCGGCAATTTCGATTTCTTCCTCGCCCAACCGGGGAACGTCATGTTCATGGCCACGACCCGGAAGCTGGATCCCGACGGCCTGATCAACTCGGTGGTGGCCGCCGGCGTGGTGATTTACGCGGCGCGGCAGTTGGGGCTCCATCCGAGCGTCCTCGATATCGTGTTGTACGGGTTCCTGATCCTCTGCGGTCTGGCCATCCACTACAGCATCCTGATGCTGTCCACCTCGATGGTCTTCTGGCTGACCAGCGCGCAGGGCGTGGAAGGCGGCTATTTCACCTTGATGGAGTTTTCCCGACTGCCCCGCGAAGCGTTCAAGGGCATCACGAACACCCTCTTTGTCTGGCTGCTGCCCGTCGTTGTCGTCAGCAACGCGCCCGCGCGGACCTTGCTCCATGGCTTCGAATGGCAGTGGGCACTCTGGCTCTTCGTGCTCGCGGTCGTTTGGTTCGCGCTCGCGGTGTTGGTCTTCAATCGCGGCCTCCGACGTTACGCCAGCGCGTCCTCCTGAGCCCTTCCGGTGGGGCCGGCGCTCGTCGCCGGGCCCGGCTTCCGACGGGTCTTGGGGCCTGCCGACAAGCGGCAGCCCTACAACCACCGGGGGAGCGACGACCGGGGGTGGATCGTTTTTGAGGTTGGAGAGTTTCCGCGGGTCTGGGACTTTGCGGTTCAGGTTTTCCTGCCCATGTCCGAATCTTCTCCCAGTCCTTTCGCCCTGCTCCAAGCGCGGATCGCCTACACCTTCCGCGACCCGACGTGGCTCGAACGCGCGGTCACGCATCCATCGCTGCTGCAGGACCGGCCCGAGGTGACGGAGAGCAATCAGCGGATGGAGTTCCTCGGCGACGCCGTCCTGCAACTCGTCCTGACCGAGGCGCTGTTCAACCTGTTTCCCGCGGAGCGCGAGGGCATGTTGAGCAAGCGCCGCGCGACGCTGGCCAACGGCCCGTTTCTCACGCGGCTCGCCCGGGAAATTGGACTCGATGTCTGCCTCCAGCTTGGCGCGAGCGAGGAATCAACCGGCGGGCGCGAGCGGGCCTCGAATCTCGAGGATGCCTTCGAAGCCCTCGCGGGCGCGCTCTATCTCGACAGCGACTTTGCCACGGCGCGGCGGGTGCTGCTCGCGATCTATGGCGACTTGCCGGCACGGCTGGAGGGGACGGACATGAGCGAAAATCCCAAGGGTCGATTGCAGGAGTTAATCCAGGCCACTCAGGGCAACAACGCCCTGCGCTACGACGTCAGCGGAATCACCGGCGAGGACCACGCCCGCGAGTACGAGGTGCAGGTCTACCTCCACGACCGCGCGCTCGGGTCCGGCCGCGGGCCGTCCAAGAAACTCGCCGAGGAAGCCGCCGCGCGAGTGGCTTTGGCGCACCTCGAATCAGAGGAGTAAGACCCACTCGCTCACGCGCGCAGCCACGGGCACCGGCACTCGCTCCCGGTGGCTCGCGACCCCGAGGGCGCGCCAGGCGACGCGCACCGCGCGTCGCCTTGCGGTCCCGGCTTTTTTGGCTTTTTCATTTTCCTTCATGTCTGTTTCGACCGTTCGGCGCCATAAGCTAACCGGGGTCTGCCCGCCCGCTCGTGGCGCGGTGGTCGCCGAACTTTGTCGCGAACACGCGGCGCCGGTGTGGCTCGTCGTCACCGAGGATCTCCACAGCGCCGAGAAGCTCGCCGAGGACATCGCCCTGTTTCACGGCGCGTCCGGTCACGCGCGCGTCCAGCGCACGTTGGTGTTTCCCGAATCGATGCCCGACAATCGCGACATGCGGGAGGCGTTCGCGGCTTCGAGCGATCGGCTGACCGTCCTGTCCCGGCTGCGCGCCCTCCGCGGGCTCGCCTCGACCCCGGACACCCTTGTGGTGGTGACCACCCCCGCGGCGCTGCTGCAGCCGGTTCCCGCACTGGAGGAATTCGCCACGCGCGAACTCACGCTCACCCGCGGGCAGACTCAGCCGTTCCAAGGCCTGCTCGAGCAACTGCATAAACTCGACTACGACGCCGAGGCCGTGTGCGAGGCGCCGGGCCAGTACGCGATCCGCGGCGGCATCATCGACGTCTATCCGGTCACGGCGAACACGCCGTACCGGCTCGACTTCTTCGGTGACGAAATTGAGGCCATCCGCGAATTCGATCCCGTCAGCCAGCGCTCCGGTGCCAGTGTCCAGAGCATCAGTCTCGCCGCCTCGCCCCGGGTGAAGCTCGATCCGTCGAAGACCGGCCTGGCCGACTATCTCTCCCCGACCGCGCGGCTGATCTTCATCGAGCCCGCGGCGCTCGAGGAGGAGTTCCATACTTTCGTCCAGGAGGGCTCGGACGGGCTGTCTCCCCTGCTCGAGCGCTGCGCGGAGGCGTATGGCGTGAGCGATCTGGATGAGGCCAGCGCGCTCTTCGACGGCTGCGCCGATGACGTGACCTGGAACACCGAGAGTCTCGTCCACTACCGGCGTTATCCGGATGACACGCTCGTCGCCCAAGAGCGGCTCCAGGTGGAGGAAGACGCGCGCCGCGAATTCCTGCAGCAGGTGGCGGCGTGGCGGCAGGGCGGCTACGACGTGATGTTCGTCGTCGCGAAGCCCGGCGAGGAACAGCGGACCCGCGAAATTATCGAGACCGAGCCGGAGCTCCGGAAAATCAACCCGCGCTGGATTCGCGGCACGCTGAACGAGGGTTTCCGGATCACGCATCGCATGGGCCCGGGACCGACGGCGGCCCACCCGGATCTTCCGGCGTCCCCCGTGGCACGGGTCTCCCGACCCGTGAAGTCCGGTAGATCGAAGGCAGCCGACGGTTCGGGAGACCCAGGGCACCTGGGACTGGTCGTCGTGACCGAAACCGAAATCTTCGGCCGGCAACGCCAGCGGCGGCCGGCGCCGAACGCCCGGGCCGTGGCGCAGCGTGCGCAAATCGATCAGCTCCTCGACTTCTCGGAATTGGTGGAAGGCGATTTCGTCGTCCACCTGCAGCACGGCATCGCGCTGTATCGCGGACTGACGAAACTCGATACGGCCCAGGGGATGCGCGAGGTGATCTCGCTCGAGTTCGACGATCAGGTGACGCTGCACGTCCCACTGCAGGAGTCTCACCTGATCAGCCGCTATGTCGGGTTCAGCAAAGCGCGGCCGCAGCTCGGCCGGATCGGCACGGCGCGCTGGGAGAAGGCCCGCCAGGCCGCGGAGCGCGCCACGATCGATCTCGCGGCGGAACTGTTGCGGCTGCACGCGGCGCGCGAGGCCCAGCCGGGCCACGCGTTTCCCGAAGACGACACGTGGCAGAAGGAATTCGAGGCGTCGTTTCCGCACACCGAGACGCGCGATCAGCTCAAGGCGATCGAGGAGGCGAAGCGGGACATGGAGAAGACCCGCCCGATGGATCGGCTGATCTGCGGCGATGTCGGCTTCGGCAAGACCGA
>CAINHV010000365.1 GCA_903848965.1 uncultured Opitutia bacterium
CGCACGCAGCTGCGAGCCGCGTCTCCACGACGTCGGCGGTGTCGAGGGCGCCGATCGGCACGCGTTCCACGTCGGCGACCGGACCGGCATCAAGCCGACGGACAATTCGCATCAAGGTCACCCCGGTCTCCGTCTCTCCCTGCGCCACGGCCGTTTGAATCGGCGACGCGCCGCGATAGCGCGGCAGGATTGAGGTGTGGAGATTGAGGCTGCCCAGCCGCGGGGTCGCGATGAAATCGTCCCGCAACAAGTGACCGTACGCCATCACCAGGGCCACGTCGGGGGTGAAGGCCGCGAGTTCGCTTCGCACGTCCTCGGTCAACTTCTCGGGTTGCAGAATCGGGAGGCGGCGCGCCTGCGCCCACTGTTTGATCGCGTTGGGGGTCACCCGTTGTCCGCGACCGACGGCGCGATCCGGCTGGGTGATCACCGCCACGATCTCGGCGAGGGCCCGGCCTTCAGCGGTGCCGAGCCACTCCAGCAGCGGCAACGCGATCGCATCCGAGCCCAGAAACACCAGTCGCAGCGAACCATTCATGCGGGACGTCGGATCGCTCCAGCAGCGGGAGAGGCAGTGATGATCGGATTGTTCATGCGGGAGCGGGCCGCCCGGCTTGTGGAGATTCGGCTCCCGCGCATCAAAGCAATTTGTCGCGCTGCGTCGCTCGCGATCGTTCTCGCGCCGCGCCGACGAAGGGTTTGGCGCGGCAAAGCGGCTCGCCAGCAGCGGTGAATTGTGAATCGCTGCCGGGAAACGCCGTGCCCACCGATCGTCAACCGCCGCATGACCCGTATGCCGCCCTGCGCATCGCCAACTTTCGCCAGTATCTCGTCGGCAGTTTCCTGGCGCTGATTGGCCGGCAGGCGGTCACCGCGGTCGCCATCTGGCAGGTTTACCAGTGGACCCATTCGGCCACGGCCCTGGGCCTGGTGGGATTCGTGAATGTGCTGCCGCTGCTTCTGCTGTCGCTGCCCGCCGGCGCCATTGCCGATCGGCACGATCGCCGCCGACTGATTGCGCTGGGCACCCTCGTCATGGCGGCGGTCAATGTCGCACTCGCCACCCTGTCCTTCTGGCACACCGCAGTACCCGCGCTGGCTCCGCTCGTCGAGATGAACGGTCTGCTGCACCGGTTGGCCCTGGTCTTCGAGCGCCATGCCGATCCGGCGAGCCTGCGTTTTGACCAGCCGGCCCTGCCGCTCGTCTACGCGCTGCTCTGCGCCCACGCCTCGGCGCGAATCCTGGTCTGGCCGGCCCGGGCCAGCATCACCCCGCTCCTCGTCCCCAACGCGGCCCTGGGCAATGCGATTACCTGGAGTACGAGCACGTTCGAGATCGCCACCATGGCCGGGCCCGCGCTGGGCGGCTTCCTCGTCGCCGTGCTCGACATCCCGGCCGTTTACGCCCTGGGAGCGGCGTTGGAACTCGCCTTCCTGTTCGCCCTTGGCCGCGTGCGCTACTTCCAGGTTCCCCAGCGGGCCGTGCTCCAGCGCAAGTGGCGCGACCTGCTCGCCGGCGTCGATTTCATCTGGCGAAAAAAAATCATCCTTGGCGCCGGCTGCCTGGACCTGTTCGCCGTCCTCCTCGGCGGTGCCACCGCGCTGCTGCCCGTGTATGCGGACCAGATTCTGCACGTCGGTCCGATTGGCTTTGGCTGGCTCCGGGCGGCTCCGTCCATCGGAGCATTCTCGATGGCCATGTGGCTCGCGCATCGGGAACCCTTGCGGCGGCCCGGTCACACCCTGATTTGGGCCGTGGTGGGCTTCGGCGCGGCCACGATCGTCTTCGGCTTGTCGCGCCTGTATTGGCTCTCGCTCGTGGCCCTGTTCTTCACCGGCGCGTTCGACAATGTCAGTGTCGTGGTCCGCCAATCGCTCGTCCAACTGCTGACTCCGGATGCCTTGCGCGGCCGCGTCACGGCGGTGAACCAAATCTTCATCGGTTCTTCCAACGAAATTGGGGCGTTGCGCGCCGGCCTGATGTCCGCCCTGATTGGACCCGTCGGCGCGGTAATCTGGGGCGGATGCGGAACCATCGTGGTCACTCTGGCCGTGGCCCGCGCCGTACCCGCGCTGCGTCGCCTCGCGCCGCTGCACACCCTGCGCCCGGAGACGTGAGCCCCTCGCCGCCGATTTTTCGTTAGACTTCCCGCAACGCGGTCTGCATTCCTCAGACTACGGACATGGCTGAGAATACCCAACGCAAGGCGTTCTTCATCCTCGCTCTCGCGATGAGTCTTGCCTTCGCGCTCGTCGCCGTGGTGGTCAAGGTTTCCGCCGACGAGGAGCTGCGGGATCGGCTGGGTAACACGTATTACGTGATGACGCTCGCCATCATCGGCTGCGTGCTGCTGGTCCTCGCGGGCTACGTCTGGGATCGCACGATGCTGCAGCGATTGAAAATGCTGCGGACTTCGGTGCCCATGGGAGTCTCGAGCGCCGGGGAGTCGGATAACGATGAGCCGGATCGCGACGAAATCATCGTTTTGGCGCGAAACATCGAACGGATGGCGCAGGCTCTCCAAAAGACCGAGGCGAGCTATCGCGGCATCGTGGAGGATCAGGTCGACTTGATCTGCCGGTACCGGCTCGACGGCAAACTCACCTTCGTGAACAGCGCGTATGCCAGCGCCTACGGCCGGAAGCGCAACGAGCTGGTTGGCCAAATCTTCGGTCTCTTCACGCCCGGAGCCGAAATTGGTGGCGAGCCGTACACGTTCGAGCGCGAGATGGATTTCCCCGACGGCCGCCGCCGCTGGTTCATGTGGACCCAGCGCCCCATCCGCGACGATGCCGGCAACACGCTCGAGTATCAGGCCGTCGGCCACGACATCACCCTGCGGAAGGAAGCAGAGGCGGCTCTCCTGTACGCCAAGGAAGCGGCTGAGGCTGCGGACCGCGCCAAGAGCGAGTTTCTCGCGATTGTCAGCCATGAAATCCGCACGCCCATCAACGGCGTCATCGGGTTCGCCCAGATCCTGGCGGACTCCCCTCTCTCGCCGGAGCAGCGTGAGCAGGTCGCCATTATCAAGTCGAGCGGCCAGGCCCTCGAGAAGCTCATCGCGGACATCCTCGACCTTTCGAAGATTGAGGCCGGCAAGATCGAGATCGAGTCGGCCCCATTCGGCTTGCACAAGAGCGTCGAGGACGTGATCGCGTTCTTCCAACCGCGCGCCCGCTCCGCCGCCCTGACCCTGACCGCGAACATCGATCCGGACGTTCCGGCGATCGTGAACAGTGACGAAGCCCGCCTGCGCCAAATCCTCACGAACCTGATCGGCAATGCCCTCAAGTTCACCGAACAGGGGAGCATCACGGTTCACGTGTCGTGCATGCGCGGCGAGCCGGTCAGCATGCGCGACAGCCGCCGGGCCCTACGGCTGTTTTTTGCCGTGGCCGACACCGGCATCGGCATCCCGGCAGAGAAGATTTCGAAGCTCTTCAAGCCCTTCAGCCAGGTCGACACCTCGTCGGAGCGGCGCCGCAGCGGAACCGGACTGGGCCTGATCATTTCGAAACGCCTCTGCGAACTCATGGGCGGTTCGATTTCGGTTGAAAGCAAACCGGGCGAAGGCACGACCTTCCGCTTCTCGCTCCTCACCGATTACGAGAAGGGTGACACCATTCCGCCCTTCGCGATGCGGCCCACCACGGCCGGCAATTGAGCCGGGCTTCGGACCAGGTTGGGTAACTGGCGGGATTAGGCGCCCAGCCGAACGCGCAACGCCGGAGTTGCGAGGACCTCCGGGTTCACCACAAATTCCGGCCGTTGGCCCCGCATCAAATCGAGCAGGGCCTGCGTCGAAACTTGGCTCACCTTTTCGCCGGAGCCGCGGGAGAAACCGGCGAGATGAGGCGTGAGCAGGACATTCGGGCAGCCACGAAACGGATGGTCGGCGGGCATTGGCTCCGTCACGAATGTATCCAGAGCCGCCCCGGCGATCTGACCCGACTGAAGCGCCGCCGCCAGCGCCGGCTCGTCAATGAGCGGGCCCCGGCCGGTGTTAATTAAATATGCCGTTGGCTTCATCTTTGCCAATTGGGCCGCACCGATGATACCGCGAGTCTGCGGAGTGAGAGCGGAATGCAGCGAGACGAAGTCGCTCTGCGCGAGCAGTTCGTCGAGTGAGACGAAGGTCACGCCCAACTTGCGGGCCGCATCGCTCGGCGTCGGATCGTACGCGATGACGCGGAGATTGAAGCCCGCCGCCCGGCGCGCGACCGCCTGCCCGATCCGACCGCAGCCCAGGATACCCAAAGTCTTGCCGTGGACGTCGTGCCCCCACTCGCCCTTCCAGATCCCCTGTCGGAGGTTGTCGTGGCCGACGTGCAGCCGCCGCGCCATCGCCAGCAGCAGGGCAAAGGCGAAGTCCGCGACCGCTTCATCCAGAAGCCCCGGGGTGTAGCACACCACGATGCCCTGCCGGGTCGCCGCCGCGACGTCGATGGAGTCGTAGCCGACGCCCCAGCGCGAGATGCACTTGATGCCCGCCGCTTCCGGAGATTCGAGCACGGAAGCCGTGAACTTGTCGGTCGATGCGTAGCACGCATCGTGGCCCGCCAGCATGGGCAGTAGTGCTTCCGCCGAGTGCGGCCCGGGGCGCATCTTCAGCTCGCAGCCCGCGGCCCGGAGCGCCGCGACTGCTTCCTGACCGACCGCATCGAGTGTGCGGGCGGTGACGAGAATCTTCCAGGGCGTCGCCATGTCGGGAGCCGATCAGTAGCGATAGTGCTCGGGCTTGTACGGGCCCTCGACCGGCACCCCCAGATAGGCGGCTTGATCGGGCGTCAGCTTCGTCAGCTTGGCGCCGACCTTTTCGAGATGCAGGCGGGCGACCTCCTCGTCCAGGTGCTTGGGCAGGCGATACACACCGATCGCATACGTGTCTTTGTTCTTCCAAAGATCCATCTGCGCCAGGGTCTGGTTCGTGAAGCTGTTCGACATCACGAATGACGGATGGCCGGTTGCGCAGCCGAGATTCACCAGCCGGCCCTCGGCGAGCAGGTAGATGCTCCGGCCGTTCGGGAAGGTGTAGAGGTCGTACTGCGGCTTCACGTTGATCCGGCGGACATCCGACGTGTTGAGGCGGTCGACCTGGATCTCGTTGTCGAAGTGGCCGATGTTACAGACGATCGCCTGATCCTTCATCCCACGCATGTGCTCGAGGGTGATGATGTCTTTGTTGCCCGTGGTGGTGACGTAGATGTCCGCCGTGCCGAGCGTGCTCTCGATCGTGTTCACCTCGAAGCCTTCCATCGCGGCCTGTAGGGCGTTGATCGGATCGATTTCAGTGACAATCACGCGGGCGCCGAAGCCCTTGAGGGAAAACGCCGAACCCTTGCCGACGTCGCCGTAGCCACAAACGCAGGCGACCTTGCCCGCGATCATGACGTCGGTCGCGCGCTTGATGCCGTCGACGAGGGATTCGCGGCAGCCGTAAAGGTTGTCGAACTTCGACTTCGTGGCGGTGTCGTTGACGTTGACCGTGGGCACGAGGAGGGAGCCC
>CAINHV010000366.1 GCA_903848965.1 uncultured Opitutia bacterium
CGGCGGCGACGGCGGCGGCGTAGGCACGGGCGGCATCCACGACTTCCGTGCGCGCGCCGTAGTTCAGCGCGAGCACCAGCGTGTAATCGGTGAAGTGCTTCGTTTCCTCGATTGTCGTGCGCAGCACGCTTTGGACGCCGGCGGGAAGCTCCTCCGTGTGGCCGATGGTGCGGAGCCGGACCCGATCGCGGACGAAGGTATCGAGTTCCTTCTTCAGGTAGTATTCGAGCAGGCTCATCAGGGCCTGGACCTCTTCCGGCGGCCGCTTCCAATTCTCGATCGAGAAGGCGTATAACGTCAGCATCCGGACCCCAAGGTCGCGGGCGGCGAACGTGGTGGTCCGGACCGCTTCGACCCCGCGCCGATGCCCCTCAATCCGCGGTAGGCCGCGATTTTTTGCCCAGCGCCCGTTGCCATCCATGATAATCGCGACGTGCTGCGGGACGGTTTCAGGGCGGGCGGACATGCGGTCGGCCGAAGGGTAGGGTGGTGGTGGCGGAGTTGACAAGCCCGCCCATTTTCCGGCGGCGCCGCAAAATGGATTTGGCTTCGCGGGGCCAAAGCAGTCGTTTGACCCGGCCGGTTGGCGCGGCACGGTGAGGCCATGAGTCTGCCATTAACTGCCACGAAGATTAAAGCTGCCTGCGCCAAGTTGCCCGGGTGGAAAGTGAAGGGCAACGCGCTGACCAAGACCTTCACGTTCGCCACCTTTCGCGAGGCCCTCGCCTTCATGGTGTGCTCCGGCTTCGAAGCCGAGGAGATGAATCATCACCCCGAGTGGACCAACGTGTATAACCGCGTCGCCGTCCGGCTCAGCACCCACGATGCGGGCGGCCGCATCACGGCGAAGGATGTGAAACTCGCCCGCCGCCTGCAGGCGGTTTCGTGGGTGGGGTGACGACGAGTCTAGAGCGGCTGAAGAAATACCGTCGCCCGCCGGGCGTGGACGAACCCCGCCCCTACCCGCAATTCGTAGGGGCGCGCCTCGTGCGCGCCCACGACGTCTCATCGGCTACACTTCAACTTAAACGGCTCTAGAACAACCGCAGGAACGATCGCGGCCCCAGATCCACGAACCCTGCGGCGCCCTCGAGATTGCGTTGCCAGCGACCGTGCTGATCGAAGACGCCGATCGGCGAACCGGATCCGGCCATCGGCACATAGTATTCCCGCCGCTCGGAATCGAAGGCGAGGGAGGCACCGACCTCGCGGTCGAGGGTAATGGTGCCTTGCTCGCGGCCGTCGAGATCGTAGGCCGCGATTCGGGCCGGCGACGCCGGGGAGAGGACCAACAGTCGATCCTGGATCGGATCGTAGGCGATCCCGGTCGGCGGGAGCGGCGCGGGAACGAGCCGGAGAGTTTGGACTCGTTCGCCGAGTCGGGTCAGCTCCAGCAAGGCCGGCTCGCCCGGCAGCAGGAGGAAAATGTGTCCATTGCGCGGTCGCACGGCGAGATCGCCGCCGGGGCCGTCGGGAAGAGCGTGGACCACGAACGCGCGCTTCACCGCGCGGGCCGGACGATCGACCACGAGGATTCGATTGCCCGGGGCCAGGCGCAGGAACAAGTGATCGGTGAACGGATCGTACGCCAGGCCGGTGAGCTCGTCAGTGGGTTCGAGAAACGCCGGTATGTCGACGCGGCCGCCTTCGCCGCCGGCATCCAAAATCGCGGTCGGTCGCGCATCCGCGGCCGAGTAGACATGCAGGGGACCGGGCGTGGCGCAGCCGGTGGCAAGGAGAGCCATCGTCGCGGTGAGAAAGGTGGCGGCGAAAGACGCGTCGCCAGTCCGGAGAAATGAGCGCGGATGATTCAAGGCAGGGGCCGGTAAGTCCGACCTCAAGGCGGCAGCATGGATTGGCCTCGGAGCGAGACCAGACGCAAAGATTTTCCCGGATTCCCGCCTGCTGGCGCCGCCCTCCTGTCATTCGCCGGACGGGCTCACGCGAAGCGCGCAAAGAGGCCGGGCCGCAGCCAAAATGGAGGGCTGAGCTCCGCCGAGGCCGACCGTGGATCGTTCAAAGACCCGGCCTCGACGGAGCTCGGCTCTCCCATGAATCCTCCCGGAAGTGAGCGACCCGCCACGACAGCGGTGCAGAGGCGTAGGTCCACGGTTGGGATCAAATATCGATTGAGACGCGCGCCGGTTTCCGTGATGGTCGAGGGGTGAAAGTCGCGTTCATCAGCGGTACGAGCATCGTCAACTCCACGCTCTTCGCCTCGTGGTCGGTGGGAGAGGTCGAGACCAGGTACGGCGCGGTTTCCTACAAGTCCCAAGGGGACTTCGTACTGATCAACCGGCACGGTTACGGGGTGCCGCTGCCGCCGCACTCGATCAATTACCGGGCCAACCTCGAGGCGCTCGCGACCCTGGGCTACCGGGACATCGTCTCCCTGAACTCGGTCGGTTCATTGAAAAAGGAACTGCCGCCCGGCACCTTCGTCTCGTGCTCGGACTACGTGTGTCTCCAGCAGGGTCCGGCCACTTATTTCGACACCGAGTTGCGCGGGGGCGCGCCGGGGATCGCGAACAATCTCATCTCAAAACTCACGGCCGAGCTGGCGCCGGAATTTCGGATTCAAGGCGGCAAGGTGTACGTCCAGATGCGCGGGCCGCGGTTCGAGACCAAGGCGGAGATTCGAATCGTGCAGCATTGGGGCGATGTGATCGGCATGACCGCGGCCCACGAGGCTGATCTCTGCACCGAGCTCGGCCTGAGTTACAACAGCCTCGCGCTGGTCGACAATTTTGCCAACGGCCTCGAGGGCACCGAAATCGATTTCGCGAGATTCAAGGATCTGGTCAAAGACAACCAGGGACGCGTCAACCGGCTGTTCGTCCGGATGCTTGAGATTCTGGCGTAGCGCAGCGGGCCGTCGGATGGAGCCGCAGTCTTTCTGTGGCTGCGGATTCTCCACTTCGATCGAGACGGGTTTGAGCCCGAAGCCAGGAAACCCTGAATCGGAGCCGGACCAAACAAGAGCGCTCCCCGGAGGTTCGGGAACCCCTCATTTGAACACAGAGGACACACAGGGAAATACCCTTGGAGACGGCTTCCGTACCAACCATCGCTGGGGGTGGATCCACTCTGCGCGCTCCGTCCTCGGTGTTCCAAATCCGATGTCTTATTCCTGGCTTCCTGGATTCAGGCTCCATCCGGATTGGATCGAGCCCTTCCCGTTGCTCCTGTTCCAGTGCCACTTCTCCACTTGGTGAACACCGCTGCTTTCGGTGGTTAAACTCGGAACTCTTTAAACCACCGAGGACACAGCATGCACGGAGTGGTCGGCTGGCGTTCGTGGCTAAGGGAAACGGGCCTTTTTTGGACGGCTCCCAGTCGTTGCGCCTTTTTCCACTCGCTCACGCTCGCGGCCACGGACGGACGCGGCCGCCCGGAAATTCGCGAGGTGCCTCAGACGGTGAAATTCGGCCGGCGCTTCTCGAGAAACGCGTTCACGCCTTCGCGATGATCGGCGCTGTCGGACCACGCAGCATAGAAGGCACGCAATTCCGCTTCACTGAAGGGAGCCGCCGCCGGGGTCAGTCGTCGCACGGTTTCCTTGTTGATCCGCGCCACCAGCGCCGAGCCGGCGGCGAGGTCGGTGGCGACGCGCGTGACCTCGGCCTCGAGGGAGTCGTCAGCGACCACACGGGTAAGCAGGCCCTTAGCATAGGCGTCGGCACTCGTCAGCACCCGTCCCTCAAGCAGCAACTCCAGCGTCACGGCCCGACCCGCGACCGCCAGCAGCCCGCCCAACTCGTCCGGGGCCATCGGAAAACCGAGGTGACGGATCGGCGCGCCGAAGCGCGCGCCCGCGCCGGCGATCCGTAGATCGCACTGGCAGGCGATTTCGAGGCCGCCGCCGACACACGCGCCCTCGATCCAAGCTAGCGTCGGAAGGGGGCAGTGCCCGATCGCCTGCAGGGCCGGCGCGATGATTTCCTGGTGATAGCGGAACAGCGCGCCGGCGTCCTGTCGCTCCTGCGGGAACTCCGTGATGTCGCCGCCCGCCGAGAAATTTCCGTCCGCGCCGCGGAAGACGACGCAGCGCACGGCGGGGTCGGAGGACAGCTCGCCCAGGATCCGGACGATCGCCTGCCACATCGCGACGGAGATCGCGTTCAGTCGCCCCGGATGGCTCAGCGTCACGCTGGCGATGGCGCCGCTGCGCTGGAGGGTGACGGTGCCGGGGGCGGGCGAACGGGTCATGGCGAAGTCAAAGTGAACCTCGATCTGTCGCGCGTGACAAGCGGTCGTGTTGGTGTGCGTTGCGCGGTGTTGTGGCCGCGACGAAACGCGGGCCCGCCCGTCCGGCCAAACCACTTGCCTGTCTGCGGTCGCCGCCCTATCGAAGCAGCCGCTAACCCCGGTGACCTCCTGGCACGTGGGCGGGCCCTCTTCCCCATGAAAACCGCCAGGCGATTCATTCTTGTCCTCCTTGCCGGGTCGGCCTTCGGGTCGCTCGGTTCGCTTCCGCTCCGGGCCTGGGGTGGCAAGGGTCACGAAATGCAGGCCCGCACCGCGATGGGGGTGCTGCCCGAGGAAATGCCGGCCTTCTTCCGCGGTGCGACCGAGGAGATCGCGTTCCTGATCACCGAGCCCGACCGGTGGCGGACGCCCGAGCAGCCGTCGGCCAACGAGACGACGGGGGTGAACCACACGTTCAAGACGGAGATCGCGCCGAAGCCGCTTCCGGCCAATCGGCACCTCTTCATTGTGTGGATGGCGAGGCAGCCCGGCTTCGATCCCGCGAAAGGCTCCACCGTGCGCGACTTTGGCACGGCACCCTATGGCATTCAGGAGTGGTCCGAACTTCTGACGGCGGCGTTCCGGCGCTGGCGGGCGATGCCGGAATCCACGCCGGTGGAAATCACCCGCAAGCGGATGCACGAGAAATCGATTCTCTTCATGGCGGGCGTGCTCGGGCACTGGGTCACCGATGCTTCCAATCCGATTCACGCCTCGATTCACGTGCACGGCTGGCATCCGAGTGTGCCGAACCCGCATGGCTATGCCGGTCCCAAGGACGATCCGCACGGCCGCTACGAGGGCGCCTATGTTAACCAGGCGATCGAACTGCCCGATGTCGCCGCGCTCGTGGACAAAAAGCCGCGCCTGCTGGGCGACTGGCTCAAGGAGGCCGAGGCCTACATCACGGCGAACTGCGCGCACGTCGAACAGATCTACCGCTGGGACAAGCAGGCCCGTTTCGGCGCGGGCGGGGAACCGGCGGAGGCCAAGCCTTTCACCGCGGCGCGGCTGGCCGACGGCGCGCGTATGATTCGCGATGTCTGGTACACCGCGTGGATGCGCTCCGGCACACCGGTGCCCACCTTCGAGCGGCGCGCCGCTCCCTAAGTCGAGCCACCTCGGAAATTTTCAATTGAGGGCCGCCGACGAACGGCGGGTACACGAATGAAATTCGCGTCGTATCTTGTGGTCCTCGGCTTGCTGACCGTCGTCGATGCCGCGCCTCCGGCCGCGACGCGCGTGCCGCTCGGCCGGACCATCGATCTCAACATCGGTGAAACCGTCGACCTGGAACTCGCCGACAAATCCCGCGCGATCGTGAAGGTGGTCGACTACACGGTGACGCGGGACCGCCTGCGCGACGCCGTGCGCGGCGTGGACGTGCAGGTGTTGGTCAACGGTCTGCCCGTCACGCTCGGCTGCGGTAATTACCATCTCCCGGTGAGCATCGGCGGCGTACAGATCGATTGTCCAATGGCGAAGCCGATCAGCGGCAATTCCGGCGCCGACACCTGGGGACTGCAGAAGGACGTGCGGCTGCGGCTCTGGCCAATCGCCTCGCCGCTGGTCGAACCGGACACGCTTTCCTATCCGCTCCGACAAAAGTGGTTCGCGACCGCGACGCAGATGGCCAACGAGCCGACCTACGTCGACGGCGGCGAGGACCCGCAGCGGAAGAAAATCTACTATCACAACGATCTCGATTTCGGCGGCTGCGAGGGTCTGACCGAAGTCGTCGCGTCGACCGACGGGATCCTGGTCTCAGTGGCGAACCGGATCCTGCCGGGCTACGAGGACACGCCCGCCGGCGCCCGCTACGACACGGCCTACATCCTCGACGACCGCGGGTGGTATCACCGCTACCTGCATCTCGTCGCCTTTGAGCCCGGACTCGAACCGGGAGGGCGCGTCAAACGCGGCCAGAAACTCGGACTCCTCGGTAAGGAGGGTGACAGCGGCGGTTGGTCGCATCTGCACTACGGCATCGTGAGCCGGCAGCCTTCGGGACGCTGGGGCACCGAGGAATCGTACGCTTACGTCTGGGAAGCTTACCGGCGCGAGTACCAGCCCAAGCTGCTGGCGGTCGCGCGGCCGCACTTGTTCGTGACCACGGGCGAGACCTTCACCCTCGATGCCACCAAGTCCGCGAGCGCAGACGGCACCGCGTTGCGCTACGAGTGGACCTTCTACGATGGCGCGAAGAGCGATCTGCCGCGCGTCGATCGCCGCTACCGGCAGGCGGGCGAGTACAGCGAGATTCTCAAGGTGACGGATGCGCGCGGCAATGTGGCCTACGATTTCGCCATCATCCTCGTCGTGGATCCCGCGCTCTCCGGACACCTGCCGCCGGCGATTCATCCGACCTACTGGCCGACGCTTGGGATCAAGCCGGGCGATCCGGTGACGTTCAAGGTGCGCACGTTCGGCACGACGCACAGCGAGGAAGTCTGGAATTTCGGCGACGGCACGCCGGTGACGAAGACGAAGTCCGACGGCAACGTGAACGAGATGGCCAAGGACGGTTATGCCGTCACGACGCACCGCTTCGAGCGGGCGGGAACGTATATCGTCACGGTCGAACGTGAGGACGTCTCCGGCCACAAGGCCGTCGGCCGCCTCGCGGTCGAAGTCGGGGTGCCGTGACGTTGAAAACCGCGAAGGACGCGAAGGTACGCGAAAGCCTCAGTTCGCCGAATTTGTAGCCCGCGGCGTGAGCCGCGGGACGGCTGCAAGCGAAGCGATGGAGAAGTCCTGCCCCTCACGGGCAGGACTACGCCAGGCGGCAGCTACTTGCCCGTCGGCACGGCGATCATGTCGAGCATGACCAGCCGGCCAGGTCGCGGCATCTTCGGTACATCGAGGGCGGACGCCGAGGGCGGACGGGTGGGATCGTAGAACACGGTCCGCACCGCCCCGAGCATCTCGCGCGCCTTGTCGTCGTGGCGATAATACGTGGCCTTCACCATGTGCCGGAAGCTGCTGCCGCTGTCGAAGAGCGCGTTGCCGAGCTGATCGAAGACCCGCTTCCACTGTTCGCGCGCCGTCCCGGTGTCGCCGCCGTCGAGGCCGGCAATGAAGATCAACGGGGACTCGGCGGCGACTGTCGCGACGCGGGCGAAGAAGGGCGACGTCGTCATCCCGGGAAGTGAGACAAAGGCGGCGGCGTCCTCGATCGGCCGGGTCAGTTTCGGAGCCGAGGCAATCAATTCGATTTCGGACGGGGAGCCCGTGGTCCATTCGACCAGAATGAGCGGCGGCATCGGGGCGTTGCCAAAGCTGGCCTTCACCTCGGCGATGGCGTCGGCGTGTTCGCTGAACGGCTTGATGAAGGCCTTCACCTGCACGACATCCGCCTTGGTCAGGCCGACGTGCTCCAGGGCGCGGAAAAGATTTTGCATGACTGTCTTCGCGCTGGTCGCGAGGCCGGGGCCGGCGTGGGCCTGGCCGGACACGAACACCTTGCCACCCGCCGGCATGAGGGCGGCGCCATCCGCGGTGAACTCGACGGAGCTGCCGGCGCGATCGCCCACGACGATGGCGTCGAACGCGACGAGGGCGCCGGCCTTGGCGAGGGCCGTGTAGGCGACGGTCACGGCGGGGGGCGCGGCGGCAAAACGCGCCGCGATGACGGCATCGACGGCGGCGGTGGCCGCGGGGTCGGCCACATAGGCGTTGAGGCGCACGATCCGGTGGAGATCACCGCCGGCCCGGCCGAGTTGGGCCGCTAGTTGATCCAGAGCCTGCTCCGCCTGGCCGCGGGCATCGCGGGAGACGTCGGTCGCGAAGACCTGCCCGGTGAAGATCAGTGGGACATCGGCGGCGCGGACGTACCAGGAGGTGCCGCTGCGATCGTTCTTGGGGCTGCGTTGAATCGGGGACGAAGTCATGGCGGGAGTCTGGGCCCCGGCGACCGTGAGCAGGCCGAGGGCAAGGGAGGTGAGCAGGAGGTTTTTCATGGGGGCGAACAGAATTACGTTTCGGCGGGTGCGGGAGGCGGGCGAACCCAAAATGCAGCGCGGCCATCGGCCGGTTTTGTTCGTAGTCCCGCCTTTAGGCGGAACGAAAGGGTGTCAAACACCGCCTGAAGCCGGAGCTACCAACCACGGCTGCGCCGCCATATTTCCGAAGCGCAGTCCGGGTTCCGGGTACATCACGGTGAGGCGGAGTCCGATTGCTGCTTGAGGATTTTCGCGTCGACCACGAAGGGGCCGGCCGGGAGGACGCTGGCGGCCAGCACCAGGGCGGTGCGCTTGAACGGCCAGTCGTACTCGAGCGCCGCCTGAACCGCGGCGACCACGTACAGCATGAAAAGAATGCCATGGGCCATGCCGACGACGCGCACGGCATCCGGCCACCCGGCGAGATATTTCAGGGGCATCGCGATGACGAGGAGGACGAGAAACGAGATACCTTCCCAAAGACCGATAACCCGGAGGCGGCCTAGTGGCGTGTGCAATGATCCCATGGGGCGCGGATCTCGCGGCACGCGTTGCAGCTTGTCGAGGCTATCGTGCCGCTCCGATGTCGGAGGCCGCGCGGTTCGCCGCCGGCCTCGCGGGAGGCGGACGCGTGCTGGAAATCGCTATTTCAATTCCAAGAGTACCAACTCGACCTGGTCCGGGCCCGCGTTGCGGATCTGGAAGGCTGTGTTCGGGCCTTGGAATTCGTAGTCGCCATTCCGCAGTTCGCGCCGTGCGCCGGCCGCGGCGGTTCCCGCAATGCCGACGACCAGGTGGGCGTTCGCTGTCGCGGGCACCGCGAGCTGACCGCCGGACGGCAGGCTGACGCTGTAAGAGCGAACGAGTTTCTCGTCCCAGCGCAGTTGGGCGTTCGGCGTCGCGAGTGGCGGCACCGGCGTCGGGCCCGCGGGCTTGAGCAGCTCGATATCGAGGACGCGGAAGTGCGCCGGGCCGGGATTCGTCACCTGATGCGTGAGGGCCGTCACATCGTATGGCGCGTAACGCGAATCGCCCAGCGTGGTGGCGCGCGGCGTCGTGGTGGTCTCGCCCCAGGTCTGGGAGCGGTTGGCGGCCTTGGTCAGATAAACGATCACCGAGGGTAGCACGTGGACGTGATACTTCGTGGTTTTTCCGACTGGAACCTGCACGTCGATCACGCGCAGCCAGGTGTTCTCGAACACCGTTTGATGGCAGGGTTCCTGTTGCACCGGCACCGGCGTTTCGGCGGCCGGCAGCGGGGAGGCGATGAGGGCCAGGCAGGCCAAGGTCAGAAATGTCTTCATGGGGAGGGGTGGTCTGACCATGGCGGGCCGCCACGAACGTTCCAGAGCAAATCCGGCGCGAGGCGTCCGTAATCCAAGACCCCTCATGCATCGTCACTGGGTCGGTGGTGGCACGGGTCTCCCGACCCGTGGGATTGGTTTCCTCCTGTCTTTCATGGGTCGGGAGACCCATGCCACCAAGGCCGTGCTGGCCAAAAACCTCAAGGGCAAGCCGACCGTGCAGAGCGGCACGAAGCAGGAAATCGACGGCGGCTGGAAGTTCAACGTGGTTGCCAACGTCGGCCCCGTCGGCGCGTTCGACCTCGTCGTCATGACCGGGAAAAGCATGACCCTTGGCTGCATCGAGTCGCAGATGTCGAAGGCCGAACCCAAGGCCGCTCCGGCCAAGGCGAAGTCCTGAGCCACCGGGCACAAAAAAGCGGCGCCAGCATCGCTGGCGCCGCCTGGGCCGGGCGAAAGAAAAGGTCCCTTACGCGATCTTCAATTTCAGGAGCTTCTGCGCGTTGGTGAGGTAGATCTTCTGCTGCACCTCGGCACTCAGCTGGAGCTGATTCAGGGCCACGAGCTTGATCACGGACCAGCAGGTCGCGGCGGTTCCCGTGGTGCACGGGCAATCCGATCCGAACATCAGCTTGTCCTGGTGACGAACGGCGAAGTCCTTGGCGAAATCCGGGTCGCGCAGCAGCCCGGTGTTGCCGGACGTGGCGGAGAGATCGGCGTACAGATTCGGATAACGCGCCAGCCACTGGTCGGTCAGGCCGCCCGGCGTGACCCGGCCGCGCGGATACGTACCCGCCTTGTGCGAGTAGTTCTTGTCGATCGCGCCCCCACCAGTCGATGGCGTGGCCGATGAAGTTCAC
>CAINHV010000367.1 GCA_903848965.1 uncultured Opitutia bacterium
CGGGCCCAGGCGCGGTGGCGTTCATACTGCCCCTGCAGCGCGAGCTGGAAGGTGCGGGGCACGAGGTAGGCGATCGCGATGGCCAGCAGAATGTGGGAGATCAGCATCCCGTAGTAGATCGTCGCGATCGCACCGGTGCCGCCAAACGGCGTGTGCACGCCGCGAACGAGGATCTTGTGCGTGACGTAGCCGACGAGGAAGACGGCGGAAACGAATCCGGCCAGCAGCATCGCGCCGCGGTGTGCCCGGATCCGTGCCGCGCGCTGCACTGGATCGGTCGCCGCCTGGGCCCGCTTGATCTGCACGAAGCCGATCGTGATCAACAGGGTCGCCGCGGCATTGAGGGTCGCGTTGAGGGCGGGAATGTCCTGGACGGTCATGGTAGGGGCGGCGCGGGGCGGGCGCCGAATCAGAAATTGATCATGCGGTCGGCGACGAGAGCGCCCAGGACCACGGGCAGGTAGATAATCGAGGCGAGAAACAGCTTCCGCGCCGCCGCGTCACGTTCGTCGGCCCGAAGAAAAGCGAGCGCCCGCCACCAGAACCACAGCCCGATGAGCAGCGCCGCCAGGCCGTAGGCCCGGGTGGCGAGTCCGAGGATCGTGGGCAGCAGGCTGACCAGGACCAGCGCGACGGCGTTGACCAGCGACCAGGCCGCGGCTCGGCGGCCGGCCGGGTCGTTCGCGGGCAGCATCGGGAAATCGACGGCGGAATAGTCGCGCCGATGGGTCCACGCCACGGCCATGAAGTGCGGAATCTGCCAGAGCAGCAGCACGCCAAACAGAATCCAGCCGAGGGCAGTCACTTTTCCCTCGCCTGCGGACCAGCCGATGAGCGGCGGGAAGGCGCCGGCGATCGCGCCGACCTCGGTGCTCCAGCGGGACCATTTTTTCCACGGCGTGTACCAGCCGAGGTAGGACGCGATGGTGAGGAGGGTGAACATCGCCGCGAGCGCATTGACCTTCGCGAAGAGCAGGAAGAGCGCGCCGATGCACATCAGCGTGCCCATGACGAAGGCGGATCCCGTGGCCACCTTGCCGGCGGGAATCGGCCGATCGGCGGTGCGCTTCATCCGGGCGTCCGTGTCGTGCTCCAGCCACTGGTTCAACGCGGCCACGCCCCCCGCGGCGAGCGAGGTGCCCACGACCACCAGCGCGAGGCGCACCCAATCGTGCGGCGGACGCGCCGCGAGATAGCCGACGAGCGCCGTGAGGACGGAAAGCAGGCTGAGCCGAGGCTTCGTGAGCTCGAGATAGTCGCGAAACGTCGCGGGTGCCGGGGAGGTCATGGCGCCGGCTTGCCCTCGATCGCGTCGCGGTGCGCCAGCCAAGTGGCCCAGAACGTCGTGGCCAGCAGCAGCGCGCCGACGACCACATGGCTCGTGGTCACGCCGGCCCGGCGGAAGGACTCGATGATCTGCATGCCCAGCAGGATCTGGACAACGACGAGGCTTAGCAACGTCGACGCGGCGATCCGCATCGCGATCGGCGCCGCGCGTTCCCGGCGAATCGAAAACGCAAACCAGGGGAGGGCGATCGCGAGGACCGCGGCCATGACGCGGTGGGCAAAGTGGATGCCGATCCGGAAGTCCCACGTGGCCGGCAGCCAGTGACCCTCGGGGGTCGAGTGGGGAAAGGTGAGAATTGCGAGGCCCGCGCCATTGTGCCGCATGGTGGCTCCGACCGCGAGTTGGACGAACAGGAGCGCACAGCAAAAAATACCCAGGCGGCGAATGCGCCGGTTCAGATGCGGCGGGTGTGCGATCCACGTTTGCGAGCAGCCGAGCGCAATCGCGATGACGAGGCAGACATAGACCTGGGCGAGGACGCCGTGCGGAATCCGCAACATCTGGCCGAGCGTCATGGTGAAGCCCGGGACGTGCACGGCATCGAGCAGCACGCGGGTTCCTCCCAGCAGCCCCTGGATAATCACAATGACCAACGCCCAGACCGCGAGGTGCCGGAGCCACGCCCGGCTTTCCTTCCGCCACACCCAGGCGACCGTCACGATGCTGATCAGACCCATCAAAGTGCCGCTCAACCGATGGGAATGCTCGGCGAACATCGAGACGTCCTCGAGCCAGCCTTTCGGGTTCACCGAACCGTTCGAGAGCGGCCAGTCGGGGAACGCCATCCCGGCGCCGATGCTCGTCGTGAACGCGCCGAGCGTGACCAGGACGAAGACCCACAATCCACCCACCGCGGTGAAAACCGCGAGTCCGGGCTTGTGACTGGCAGTGCGTTGGGCGTTGGGACGTGGGTCCATGAGAGGCGCGAACGAGGAGGAGAAGGTGGCTTGCTGGCTGCCGCAAACCCTTTGACAATTATTTCCTCCGGCGAATCCGTATGGACATGAAATCTAATGGCCACTTGGTCATTGCATCCGTGTTGCTCCTTGGCGCCATGGGTTGTTCGCGGAGCGGCACCGAACAGGTCCCGCCAGTGGCCGCGGCGACCGAGCCTGGCGAGCGACGCTTCCCGCTGACCGGCGAGGTGATTCGAGTGGAGCCGACCCGGAATGTCCTGGTGGTGCGCCACGACGCCATCGAGGGGCTGATGCCGGGCATGACGATGGAGTTCAAGGTCGCGGCCGGTGATCTCGCGGTGGCCCGGGCCGGGCAGCAAATCCGCGCGGAACTGGTGGCGCCCGCGGGGGGCGACTTCCGTTTGGAAAAAATCTGGCCCAACGACAAGGTCATCGCCGACACGATTGCGGCCGGGGCGCGGAAGCTGCGCGAGGACACGCACAATCTCGGCAAGGAGGTCTATCGCGAAGTCGGCGAGAAGGTGCCGTCGTTCGCGCTCTACGACCAGGAGGGCCGCGTGGTGCAGAGCGCGCGCTTCGGGGGGAAGCAGATTCTCCTTAATTTCATCTTCACCCGCTGCCCGGATGCGACGAAGTGTCCGGCGGCGACGTCGCGGATGGTCGCCGTGCAGAAACTCGCGGCCGAGACCGGCGTGTCGAATCTCGAGCTTGTCTCCATCACGCTTGATCCCGCCTACGATACGCCCGGCGTGCTGCAGAGCTACGCCAGCGCGCATGGCATCGAGACCAGGAATTTTTCCCTGCTCACCGGCCCGGAGAGCGCGGTGAAGGATCTGCTGACCCAGTTCGGGGTGATCGCGGAATTCGAAGGCGGCCTGCTCAAGCACACGCTCGCGACGCTGCTGATCGACGAGCAGGGCAGGATCGCCCATCGGGTGGACGGCTCGGCCTGGGAGGCGGCGGACTTTGTCCGGCGGTTGAAAAAGGAATGAGCACCGGCCTTCCCATGACCGGAACGGTCCCGGCGCCGATCGCCTGGCGCCAGATGGCGGCGATCACGGCCGCGGCCATCGCGATCTTTGTCGCCCTGCGGATGCTGCCGACCGGCACCAACCTGAGCCACATGGACTTTCGCTCCACGGGGGCGAACTCGATCGAGTTCTGCGATCCGTTGAACCCGCAGTTCATCTCGGTGGTGGCAGTGCGCTCGCCGGTCACGATGACGCTGACCGCCGACGCGGCCGCCCCGGCTGCCGGGCAGGAACGGCACGCGGTGGTGACGTTGAAAACCGGGAGCGGAAAGGCCATCGCGCCGGCCGATCTCATGGTGACGCACACGAGGCTGCTGCACCTCCTGATCGTCGATCCGACGCTGACGGACTACCAGCATGTGCACCCCGAGCCGGGCGTGAAGCCCGGCGAGTGGCGGTTTGCCTTCACGCCTCTCCGCGGCGGCACGTATCGGATTTTTGCGGACTTCACGCCCGCGGCCACCGGCCGCGGACTCTACGCGAGTGTCGATTGGGAACTGACGACCGGGGTCGAGTCGCCGGCACCGCCGGACATCGAGGACCGCGCCGGCGTCGTGCAGCGGGCCGGTCATCGGTTTTCGCTGGTGACCCACCCGCAGTCTCTGCGGGCCGGTCAGCCCATGGACCTTGAGTTCGCCATCGTCCGGCCGGACGGCGGCAACGTGAATCTCCAGCCGGTGATGGGAGCGTATGCGCACTTGGTGGCCTTCGACGAAGGGCGCAACGGGTTCGCGCACCTGCACCCGATCGATCGCGATCCCCTGCTGGCACCGGATGCGCGCCAGCCGATCCTGAAGTTCAAGCTGACGATCCCGCAGGCCGGTCGCTATGCGATCTGGGCGCAGGTCAATCTCGGCGGCGAAGAGGCGTTCGTCCCGTTCCGGGTCGAGGTGAAGTAGGGTTTCCGACGGCCGGAAACCCTAGAATTTGAGGTGCTTCACGGTGACGCCCTTGTTGATCAGCTGCTTCAGGGAATCGATGCCGATTTTGAGATGATCCTTCACGTAGACCTGGTCCACCTGGATGTCGCTCTCGGCGGTCTTCACCCCTTCGGGCGTCATCGGCTGATCTGAAACGAGGAGCAGCGCGCCGGTGGGGATTTCGTTGTAGAAGCCCGTCATGAAGATCGTCGCCGTTTCCATGTCGATGCACAGTGCGCGGATCTTTTTCAGGTACTTCTTGAACTCCTCGTCGTGCTCCCAGACGCGGCGGTTCGTGGTATACACAGTGCCCGTCCAATAATCACGGGAGTGTTCGCGGATGGTGGTCGAGATCGCCTTCTGCAGTGCGAACGAGGGGAGGGCGGGCACCTCGGCGGGAAAGTAGTCATTGCTCGTGCCCTCGCCGCGAATGGCCGCGATCGGGAGGATGAGATCGCCGAGCTCTGCGCGATGCTTCAATCCGCCGCACTTGCCGAGGAAGAGGACGGCCTGGGGCTTGATGGCGCTCAACAGATCCATCACCGTCGCCGCGGTGGCGCTCCCCATCCCGAAGTTGATGATCGAGATGTCGCCGGCCGTGGCGCTCGTCATCGGCCGGTCCTTGCCGAGAATCGGCACGCGGTGCCACTGGGCGAAGAGTTTGACGTAGTGATCGAAGTTCGTGAGCAGGATGTAGCCGCCGAATTTGTTCAGGGGCACGCCGGTGTAGCGCGGCAGCCAGTTCTCGACGATGGCCCGGCGGGTCTTCATGGCTGAGTTGTAGTGGACCCACGAAACCGAATACACCGAAAAATGTCACCGGCAGCATCCTGGAACGGGGCGGGCCGCGGGCGGGGAGCGAGCGCATGACGGGCCGGACGAAAGCTCTCGCCGGCGCCGTGGTCTGCCTCGCCCAGGCGGCATACCTTTTTCCGCGACTGCAGGGCGCGGCCCTGACCCCGCTGTTGATCACCTTCGCGGCGCTCGTGCTCGTGCCGTTGTTGCTCGACCTGTTGCTGGCCGAGGACACGACCCGGCTCGCCGGCTGGATCCTCGCGCTGCAACTGCCGGCCGGGATTTTGCTGGCGACGGCGCAGGTCATCCCGCGCGGGGCCGCGGCCACCTTTGCCGTGCTGCCCTGGGTCGCGTTGACCTCGATGCTGGCGGTGGCCGGTCTGACGGGACTCATGC
>CAINHV010000368.1 GCA_903848965.1 uncultured Opitutia bacterium
CCCGCGGTGGCGTTTCGGTGGATGGAAGTCGAAGGCCCCCTGCTGGATGAAACCTCAACTGCGGGCTATCGAATTCTCTTTGGCGATCTGCCGTTGAAGAAATCGGATCGACCTGAAGCGGAGATCGCGGTCCAGACCCTGATGCCCTCGCGGAATCGCGGACCCGACGGTGCCGGCGGTTATGGCCGGGTGGTGCGGACGCAGGACGTTCCCGTCGAAGTCGTGTCCGCCAATACGGAGCGCGACACTGAGCGACTGCTGCGAGCGTTCATGCGGCAAGCCTATCGACGCCCGGTCGAGGAAGCGGATGTGCAGCGCTATCTGGGACTCATTCGAGCCCAGATGAAGGCCGGGCACGATTTCACGTATTCCATGCTCGCGGGTTACACGGCGATCATCTGCTCCCCCGGCTTCCTCTATCTCGAGGAAACGCCGGGCCGGCTCGATGACTACGCGGTGGCGTCCCGCCTCGCCTATTTCCTCTGGAATTCGGCGCCCGATGCAGCCCTCCTCGCCCGGGCGCAACGAGGCGAACTGCGCCGGCCCGAGGTCCTGCGCACGGAAACGGAGCGCTTGCTGAACGACCCCAAGTCCCGGCGGCTCGTGGAAGCGTTCCTCGATTATTGGCTCGAGCTGCGCAAGCAGGACGCGACGACTCCCTCCAACACGCTCTACCCTGACTATTATCTCGATGAAGCGCTGGCCGAGGCCGCGCTCGACGAGTCACGGATGTTCTTCACCGAGTTGCTGCAAAAAGATCTGCCAGCCCGAAACGTCATCAACTCGGATTTCACCTACCTCAACGAGCGACTCGCCGAGCACTATGGCATTCGGGGTGTCGCCGGTGCGGCCATGCGCCGCGTGGCCTTGCCCGCGGACAGCGTTCGCGGCGGAGTCATGACTCAGGCCATGGTTCTGAAGGTCACCGCCAACGGCACGACGACTTCGCCGGTCATTCGCGGTAAATGGCTCAGCGAACGCATCCTCGGCCGCCATGTTCCCGCCCCGCCGGCGGCCGTCCCCGCGGTCGATCCCGACACTCGCGGCGCCGTCACAATTCGCCAGCAGCTCGAGCGGCACCGCGCGGACGAGAGTTGTGCGGTCTGCCACACCAAGATCGATCCGCAGGGCTTCGCGCTGGAGAGTTTTGACGTCATGGGCGCCTGGCGCGACCGGTACCGTGGCGACGCCAAGGACAAGCTGCCCGAGGTCGGCCTCGGCAAGAATGGCTGGGCGTTCGATTTCCACTACGCACTGCCCGTCGAAGCGCAGGGTCAGTTGCCCGATGGCCAGACCTTCAAGGATGTCCGCGAATTCAAGCGCCTGATCCTCCGCGACGAGGCGCAGATCGCCCGGAATCTGGCACGGCAACTGGCGGTCTATGCGACCGGATCGCCGGTGCGTTTTAGTGATCGCGCGGTCATCGAGGGCATTCTCGGAGAGGCAAAGGGCCGTCAATATGGCGTCCGCAGCCTCATCCACGCTATTGTGCAGAGCGACCTGTTCCTCAACAAATGATGCCTTCCGCAAGAATCTGACTTTAAACGCGAACACTTTCTCATATAGTACCCTCAGCGATCAGAGAGCCCAAATCATGAAGACCACCACTGCCCAATCCCCCTACGGCCCGTTCATCTCCACCCGGCGTCCGCTTTCGCGACGCACCTTCCTCAAAGGATCAGGCGTCGCCCTGGCGCTTCCGATGC
Source organism: uncultured Opitutia bacterium (assembly GCA_903848965.1). Taxonomy (GTDB): domain Bacteria; phylum Verrucomicrobiota; class Verrucomicrobiia; order Opitutales; family Opitutaceae; genus ER46. The sequence goes on from CAINHV010000368.1 coordinate 1,707, forward strand.
TGGATTCGATGCTGCCGTCGTTTGCGCGGGCCGCCGAATCGACTTCGCCGCTCGCTCCGGGCGCGAAGCCCCGCCGGATGTTCGCGATCTGTCAGAACTTGGGCGTGCTTCCCGATCTCTTCTTCCCGGCCAACGCCGGTCGAGACTACACCGCGTCACCCTATCTGAATCTTCTGCAGGAACACCGCAACGACTTCACCGTCATGAGCGGCGTTTCGCATCCCGGCGTCGACGGCAGCCATACCTCGGACATCTGCTTCCTGACCGGCGCCCCGCACCCCGGCAGCAGCTCCTTCCGCAACACGATCTCGCTCGACCAGTTCGTCGGCGAGCGCATCGGAATCATGACGCGGTTCCCGTCCATCACGCTCGCGGTCAACACGCGCAGCCGGAGTCTTTCCTACAGCGGCACCGGCGTGGCCATTCCGCCAGAAGACAAGGCCGCGGAGGTCTTCAAGCAGCTCTTCCTGCAGGGCACGCCGCAGCAGATTGAGGCCCAGGTCCGCCAGCTCGACACCGGCCGCAGCATCCTCGACGCCGTCGCGGACCACGCCAAGGAACTGCAGCGCAAGGGCGGCCCGCGCGATCGCGAGCGGCTCGATCAATATTTCACCAGCGTGCGTGACCTCGAGAGCCGGATGACGGCCTCCCGCGGCTGGGAACAGAAGGCCAAACCCGTCGTGCAGGAAGCCGCCCCGGTCGATCCCTCGGATCCGGCCGACTACATGAAGAAGACCGAGGTCATGTACGCGCTGGCCCGCCTGTCATTCGAGAGTGACTCGACCCGCGCCATCACGCTGATGCTCGACAGCGTCGGTTCGCCCGCGCTCAACGTGAAGGGCATCACCGACGGCTATCACAACCTCTCCCACCACGGCCGCTCGGATGACAAGCGCGGCCAGCTCAAGGCCCTCGACGATGCGCACATGAAGCTGCTCGCGAAGCTCTTCACCGACCTCAAGGCGGTACGTGAGGGCAGCGAGACGCTGATGGACCGCACGATGGTCTACTTTGGCTCCAACATGGGCGATGCGAACAAGCACGTGAACACGAACGTCCCCGTCATCTTCGCGGGCGGCGGCTTCAAGCACGGCCAGCATCTCGCATTCGACCTCGAGCGGAATTATCCGCTCCCGAACCTCTTCGTCTCGATGCTGCAGCGCCTGGGCATCGAACAGGACAAGTTCTCAACCTCCACCGGCACGCTCCGCGGTTTGGAAATGACCTGATCGCCATGTCACCTTCCCGACTCTCCCTCGTCCTGATCGCCGGCCTGGGCTTGGGCACCAGTCCGGCCTTGGTGGCCGCTGAGATCCCCGCCAAGCCCGAACCCGCGGCCGTCGCTCCCGTTCCCCTAACCGGGGATCAGAAGACCGCCTTGGCCGCCGTCGATGCCCGGTTGAAGGGTGTCGAGGCCATCATCGCCAAGGTCGACGACCCCGATTACAAGATCGAGTGCGTGAAGTCGCTCGAGGATCTCACGAAGCGGAAAGTCGCTTTGGAGAAAAACTTCGACCAGGGCCTGTATGAGGCGCTGATGCACTCCGTGATCAGCCGCTATCAAGTGGTCGCGCTCTGGCTCACGCCTCCGCGCGTGCCGCTTCCGGCGGGCCGCATTGCCAATCCGGTCATGAAGCCGAAGCCCAACAAGGGCCCTTCGGACAACGCGCCGGGCACTTACTGATCGCCGCGGCCACACCGCCGCTTCCATTCGAGCGCGACCTTCCTGGTCGCGCTCTTTTTTTATCCCTTCTCGGCGCCACTCGTGCTGTACCACCACTCCGGTAGCCCGGGAAATGCGTTCTCGCCCAGATACATTCGGGTGAAGCCTCGCTGGACACCGAGGCCCAGCCGGCCGACCAGGGCCGTGCCGGCGGAATTCGGCGCCGGCACATCGACAAACACCCGCCGACCCGCGATGCGGCGCCAGACGGCCGCAATCAAGCCCGCCGCGATCGCTTCATCGGACGCGATCCAAGGCCCGACCTGCACCGCATTGCTTCCCTGTCGCGCGATGACGAGGCCCGCGACTCGACCCTCCTTCCTGGCCACAAAGCACCACTCGGGATTGCGGCCGGCAAGCGAACGGATCACAGCGCTCCGCTCCGCGCCGAAGACCGCGGCATCGAAGGCCACGGCTTCCTCCCAATCCGACGCCGTGAACGCCTCCACGTCCTCGCTCGGGTGGTTGAACTCGCCCGCGACGCCCTCGTATCGGGCGAGTTCATACTCATCGCGAAATCCCATGGGAAGATAGACGGCTCGTCCCATCGGAGTGGCATCGAGCTTGATTCCGGCGACGCCCTTCGTCCGCAGGTATTGGATGCTCCGATCGAGCAGCACCGATCCGATTCCTCCCCGGCGATGCGAGGGATCCACCAAGACCATCCCGATCCAGCCGAACCGACTGCCATAGGTGATCGTCGTGGCGGTTCCCACCACCCGGCCCTCGCGTTCCACCGCGAAGCATCCCGCGGGTTCAAACTCCAGATAACCGGCCCAATCCCGCTCCGTTTGATTCCAACCCGCGAGTCGGCGCAGTTCGCTCGCGGCGGGAAGGTCGGCCGCCCGCAGCGGCCGCAAAGTGACTCCGGGGGCGAGTGCCTTCATGGCCGGACCCTCGCGGTCGAGGGCAGTCCGCACCCTGCCTTCCCAGCAGAGCGCCCCAGCCCGCACAGCAGATACGGACATGGGATCCTGGTGAGCACAGGCGGACTTCGACAGATCGCCCGCCCGCTGCAACTCTGCCGACTTTCAGCTTGTGCCAGCCACAGGCCAACCTAGCTAGAGGACACCTTGAGTCCTCCCGCCCCCGATCGGACTGCCCTCCCCTGCCCGCCGGACGGCCTGGATCTTTTCCTGAGCGAGCCGACCGCCGGCGCGGCCGCAACGGTGGCCCGGATGGCCGGACCGATCCTGGTCCTCGGCGCCGGCGGCAAAATGGGACTGCACCTTTGCCTCATGCTGCGCCGCGCCCGCGACGCCCAGGGCAGTTCCGATCCCGTGGTGGCGGTGTCGCGCTTCACCACGCTGCGGGATCGCGCGGAGTTCGAGCAGCACGGAATCCAGATCGAAGCCTGCGATCTCCTCGATGAAGCGGCGCTGCAGCGTCTCCCCGATGCTCCGACGGTCTTCTTCCTCGCGGGCGTCAAGTTCGGCACCGCCACCAATCCCGAGGTCCTGCAACGCGCCAACGTCGAGATGCCGCAGCGCGTCGCCCGCCGCTTCCATCGTTCCCGCATCGTCGCCTTCTCCACCGGCTGCGTCTATCCGTTTGTCTCCCCGGTCTCGGGCGGCGCGACTGAGGAAACTCCCGTCGCCCCCGTGGGCGACTACGCCATCTCCTGCCTCGAACGGGAACGGGCCTTTGCCGCCGTTTCGCTCCAGGAGGGCACGCCCGTCGCACTGATCCGCCTGAACTATTCCGTCGAATTCCGCTACGGCGTCCTCGTCGACCTCGCCCAGAAGGTTCGCGCGGGCCTGCCGATCGATGTCACCACCGGACACGTGAATGTCATCTGGCAGCGTGATGCGGTCGCCCAGATCATCCAGTCATGGTCGCTGGCCGGCTCGCCCGCCGTGCCGGTGAACATCACCGGCGCGCAGATCCTGAGCGTGCGCGAACTTGCGCTCCGGTTTGGCCACCTCTTCGGGCGTGAGGTCCGCTTCGAGGGCCGGGAGGCCGGGACGGCCTGGCTCAACAACGCCTCGCGCTCGCACGCCCGCTTCGGTGTGCCCCCGACCTCCGTCGAACAGATGACCGCGTGGATCGCCGCTTGGATCGACGCGGGCGGAAATCTCTGGGGCAAACCCACCGCATTCGAAAATCGCTCCGGCCAATACTAACCACCCATGTCCTTCAATCTGCGCACTCATCTGCTGGCCGGACACGTGCTGCCCGCTCTGCCGCTCGCCCTGACCCGCACCCGCCGTTGGAACGAACGGCGCCAGCGCGCCCTCATCCGCTACTATAGCGACGCGGGCGCAGGCGGCGTCGCCGTCGGCGTTCACTCGACCCAATTCGCCATCCGCGCTCCGAAGATCGGTCTCTATGAGCCGGTCCTGCAACTCGCGGCCGACTCCGCTCGCTCATGGCGGGGCCCCAAGTCGCCCCCCTTCGTCCTCATCGCCGGGCTCTGCGGGCCCACCGCGCAGGCTGTCGGCGAGGCGAAGATCGCCTTGTCGCACGGATACCACGCCGGCCTGTTGAGCCTCGGCGCCTGGGCCCGCGAGCCGGAACGCGCCATCCTGCGCCACTGCCGGACCGTGGCCCGCGAGATTCCTCTGGTGGGATTCTACCTCCAGCCGGCCGTCGGCGGACGCAATTTCTCGTATCGCTTCTGGCGCGACTTCGCCGAGATCCCGGAGGTCGTCGCGATCAAGATCGCGCCGTTCGATCGCTATCGGACCCTCGATGTCGTCCGCGCGGTGCTGGAAGCCGGACGTGACGACGTCGCCCTCTACACCGGCAACGACGACAACATCATCGCGGATCTCATGACACCCTTCTCGTTCGGCGGCCGGACGCGATTCATTGCCGGCGGGTTGCTGGGTCAATGGGGAGTCTGGACGGAGCGCGCGGTGGCGATGCTGTGGGCCATTCAGTCGGCGCGGCGAAAGCCCCGCCTCGCCGCCGATTGGCTGACGCAGAATGCAGCCATCACCGACGCGAACGCGGCCCTCTTCGATCCCGCGCACGCGTTCGCCGGCTGCCTGCCCGGCATCCATGAGGTGTTGCGCCGGCAAGGGCTGCTTGAGACGACGGCCTGCCTCAATCCGGAGGAACGCCTTTCGCCCGGGCAGGCGGCGGAGATTTCGCGGGTGACAAAGGCGTATCCCTGGCTCGTCGACGATGAATTCGTTCACGCGGGCCGCGACCGCTGGCTGGCCTGAGGGAACATCCCCCGGCTGCCCCTTCATGTAGCCAGCCGGGCGTGAGCGAGCCCCGCCCCCTACCCGCAGTTTGTAGGGGCGCGCCTCGTGCGCGCCCACGATGGCTGATCGGCTACACTTCAACTTCAAAGGCTCTAGTCGCAGGCCTACTCAATCCAGACCCGCTCGTAGGGCCCGAGCGCGAGCAGGTTGTCCGCCCAGCCGCGGATTCGCGGATCCATCAAATATTGGTTCGCGACAAAATACACCGGCAGGATCGGCATCTCATCCATCAGGATCGCCTCCATCCGCTGGAGCAGCGCGAGCCGGCGGGGCTGATCCACCGTCTGCATAATCTCCCCGTAGAGCCGGTCGTATTCGGGATTCGACCAACCCGTGCGGTTGAATCCGTCGGTGGTCATGAACACCCGCAGAAATTGCGAAGGATCGTAGGGCTCCACGATCAAACCGGCCCGGCAGAGCTGGTAGTTCTGCGTGTGCATCGTGTCCAGGTACACCTTCCACTCCTGATTCTCCAAGCGGACGTTGATCCCCAACTCGACCTTCCAAGTCTGCTGCAGCGCCTCCGCGATCGCGCGATGATTGTCCGCCGTGTTGTAGAGCAGGGTAATCGGCGCCAACCCCCGGCCCCCGGGATAACCCGCCTCCGCCAGCAGCTTCCGGGCGACATCGTAGTCGAGCCGCGTCAGTGACGTACTGACATAGCCCCCGAGGCCCGCGGGGACGAAGTGATAGGCCGGCGTTTCTCCGCCGCGCGCCACATTGCGGACGATACTCGGCCGGTCCACCGCGAGAGCGAGCGCCCGCCGCACCCGCACGTCATCGAAGGGCGGGCGCTTCACGTTGAAGTTGAAAAAATAGACCCCAGAGTACGGATGCACATGGATCTTCTCCGGCGCCTCGCGTTGGTAAACGGAGATTTTGTTGATCGGCACGCGCGAGGTCTTGTGCAACTGACCCGCCCGAAACGCGGCCTCCTCCGCCGGCTGGCTTTCCATCGGCACAAACCGGACCCCGCCCAGCCGGACCGCGTCGCGATTCCAGTACGTCGGGCTCCGCCGCACCTCGAGGTGCACATTCGGTTTCCAGTCCTGCATCACAAACGGACCGTTGCCGACATGCTGCCCCGGCAACGTCCAGCGGTTGCCCGGCCGGTACGGATCGCCATTGCGGACGATCACATGCCGCGGCACCGGAAACCAGGAACGCGCCGCCATGGTCTTGAGCAGAAAGGGCGTCGGATGGCGGAGCCGAACCTCCAACGTGTGATCATCCACGGCGCGGAATCCCACCTGATCGAAGTCGCTCAATTTGCCTTGGTGAAACGCCTCCGCGTTGACGACGTAGTAAAGATTGTCGGCATTGTCGGAGCCCAACTCCGGGGCGAGCATCCGCCGGAACGACGCGATGAAATCATGGACGTTGAGCGGCGTGCCATCCGACCACTGGAGCCCGCGACGCAGGTGAAACGTATAACGCAGCCCATCGGCGGAGACGTCCCAACGCTCCGCCGCCCCCGGCCGCGGTTCC
>CAINHV010000369.1 GCA_903848965.1 uncultured Opitutia bacterium
GGCCTCGATCTTGGACAGGTCGAGCAGATCGTTGACCAGCGAACCGAGGCGCGCGCCTTCGCTGGTGATGGTGGCGACGTAGCCCTTTTGGGCGTCATCGAGTTTCGATTCCGCCAGGAGATTGGCGAAGCCCATCACCGCGTTGAGAGGCGTGCGGATCTCATGGCTCATCACCGCGAGAAAATCGCTCTTCGCGCGGCTCGCCTCGTCGGCGGCGATCTTTGCGTTCTGGAGCTCGCGCTCGATGTCGTGGTGCTGTCGGTTCCGGAGCCGGGTGAGCGCCACCAGGACCGCGAGCGCCAGCAGGCCGCCGAGCACGAACGCGGTGCAGCCGAAGACCAGTGCCCGGGCCAGGATCAGGTGGCGGAGCCAGTCGCCGGCGGAATAGCCGAGGACCAGCCCGGCTTCGATTCGACCCGTGCCCTCGCGGATGGGGGCATAGGCGCGGACCCATGCGCCGCGCGAGTCGCGCCGAATTGCCGGGTCGAAGAACGTCTCCCCGGCCAGCGCCCGCTGGAAGCTGGCTTCGGAGGGCTGAAATCCGTTCGAGGGCTTGGCGGCATCCACCACCACGCGCACCCGTTGCTGGTCAGCGGCGCGGAAGGTAAAGAGTTCGCCGAGCTCGGGGTTCAGCCGAAACCAGTCCTGACTCGCACCATGAATCGCGGCAAAAGTGGGATCGTTTGGCGAGGTGGCCGCCGAGATTCCGGCATGGTTCAGCCGTTGAAGTTCGCGGGTGTAGGTGGGGACAAAGGACGTCAACTCGGCAGCCAGTGATTCCTCCCGGCTCCGCGATGCCCACTCGGCGGCGGTAATTCCGGCCAGCACCAGCGCCGTCGCTCCCAGCCACCAACCGCACCCCAGAAAATCAGCGGCGCTCCGTCGGCGCAGAAAACGCCAGCTGCCCACGGCCACCAGTATCGCCAGCAACGAGAAGCAGATCGCATCGAGCCGGGAGTGCAGGATGTCGCTGAGTTGCTCGGGCGAAAACGTCATGAGGTCTGGCCCCTGAACGCTACGAGTTCACCGTGAGAAAAATCAAAATGCGGACTTACTTAGCTGATACTTACGCCACCGGTGGGTGATCCTACGCGTTCGCGACGAGGCGCTTGAGCCACCGGGACACCGGGACACAGAGACAATCCCAGTCCACTCCAGCTCTTCGCGCCTTGGCGTCCTTTGCACCTAGAATGGCTTGCGGGCCACTCGCTCACGCTCGCAGCCACGGCGCGTCACGTCCGGTCTTGATCCGGATCGCGGCGCGGAAGAATCGTCACGGGTCGGGAGACCCGTGCCACGCCGCGGTCACTGCGCCTGGCGGGCGATCTTGCGAATCGAGGGTTCCTCGCCGATGGGCAGGGCGAGCAGGTCGTAGTCCTCGTATCCCGTGATCTCGACGTTCACGAAGTCCCCGACGGGTACGGTGATCGGCAGGTAGACACGACCGTCGATGTCCGGCGCGTCGGCTTCGCCGCGGGCGACGCCGGGCTCCTCGACCAAGATCTTGAGCGTGCGGCCCACGAAGCCATGGCTTACCTCGGCGGCGATCTCCTGCTGGAGCTTCATCACGCGGTGCCAGCGGGCTTCCTTGGTCTTCTTGGGAATCTGTTCCTCCATCTTCGCCGCGCGCGTGCCTTCCTCCTGCGAATAGCGAAACACGCCGAGCCGCTCGAATTTCGTCTCGCGGATGAACGCGCAGAGCTCGTCGACGTCGGACTCGGTTTCGCCCGGGAAACCGACGATGAAAGTCGTCCGAATGGCGATGCCGGGAATGCCCGCGCGAATCCGGCCGATGAGATCGCGAATGTAGGCAGACGACGTTTCGCGCTGCATCAGCCCGAGCATGTGATCGCTGATGTGCTGGAGCGGAATGTCGATGTACCGCGCCACCTTCGGGCACTCGGCGATCGTGCGGATGAGCTCGTCGCTCCAGTGCGCGGGATGCGTGTAGAGCAGCCGGATCCAGAAATCGCCTTCGATGGCGTTGAGCTCTCGCAGGAGCGTGGTCAGCGCGGTGCCCCGGGCGGAATCCACTGGCGTGCGCGAGTTGGGCCGCTGTTCCCACGTGTCCATGCCGAAGAACGTGGTGTCCTGCGAAATCAGGTTAATCTCCCGCACGCCCTCGCGTACAAGCTGGCGGGCCTCGGCCACCACGCTCGCGACGGTGCGGCTGCGATGCCGGCCGCGGATCTGCGGGATGATGCAGAAGGTGCAGGGATGATTGCAGCCCTCGGCAATCTTCACGTAGGCGAAATGGCGGGGCGTGAGCCGGAAACGCGGCGTGTCGTAATCCGGGATGAAGGTTGAGCGGCCCTCAATGAACAGGGCGGGGGCCTCGTCGCCGCGATCGCGGGCGAAGATTTCCCGGATGATTGGGGCGATCTGGGTCACCTGATCCAGACCGATGAACGCATCGACCTCCTTATGGAGCGAGGTGGCGAGATCCTTCGAGAAACGCTGCGACATGCAGCCGGCGACAATGAGCTTCTGGTCGGGGCGACGCTTGCGCATGCCCTTGTGCTGGTGCGCCTCGAGGATGTGGTTGATCGATTCCTCCTTGGACGAGTCGATGAACGAACACGTATTGACGATGACGACGTCGGCCTGATCGGCCTCCGGGATGACGGTCATGCCGGCCTGATGGAGGTGGCCGACCATAATCTCGGAATCGACGAGATTCTTGGCGCAACCCAGGGAAATGAGACTGACTTTGATCATGCGAGGAGACCCGGAGCGGCGGGCCAGTCTGTGGGGCTGGCTGGCCCCGGCAAGGCGTGAGCCCTGATATTAAACGCAAAAGCGGCGGTCCAGGACCGCCGCTTTCGAGGGAGAGAAAATGAAGGGCGCCCTTACTTCTTCTTGGCGACGACTTTGATCCGTTCCTTCCGCCGCTTGAGATAGGCGGCGCGGCGTTTGCGCTTGATGTACTTGTTCAGTTGTTGGCCCATGGATTTGAAAAGATGAAGGGGTGATGTTTCAGAGCGGGCAGGGTGAGTCAAGCGCGGCCATTGAATGGTAGTGGGTCAGTCTGCCGGCACTCGTGGGTCGCATTCTCGGTACCAAATCACGACGACACCGGTGGCGCGGCAGCTATTTCTTTTGCACGACGATCACGCGCTGTGAGCCACGCAGTTCTACCTTCAAGGCCCACGGACGATCCGGAACCGACTCCATCCGCTTCAGGATATCCAGCCAGTCGTCCGGCGAAAGAGTCAGCCGTGAGGCAAAGATATCGTACCCGATCATGAAGGAGGGGAGTTCCTCCAGGCGCTTTTCCACATAGGCGACCACCTTGTCCCAAGTTTCGTCTTTCATCGCCCGCAGCACCCCAAGAAATCGTGGCCGAGTCAAATGCCCGGTGGTCGCCCCTCCAAGGGGAGAGCCATCACCACTTTACCGACTGGAGTTTTGTCCGCCGATGACGAGAAACGAAGGCATGAAACCCCCGCCCCGCTGGCTCGCTCTCATCCTGGCCCTTGGCCTCGCGTCGCTGTCTGCCGCCGAGCCGAACACCCTGACCGAAGCGGAGAAGGCGACCGGCTGGCGGCTGTTGTTCGATGGACACTCGCTGGCGGGATGGCGCGGGTTCCGTACGGACACGCCGGGCGCAGCGTGGCGGGTGACCGATGGCGTGCTCATCAACGGCGGCAAGACCGGCGACCTGATGACGACGAGCGTCCACGGCGACTTCGAGTTCACCTTCGACTGGAAGATCAGCGTCGGCGGAAACAGCGGTGTGATCTACCGCATCGCGCTGGGCGAGGCGGCGACTTATCGGACGGGGCCGGAATACCAAATCCTCGACAATGAGAAGGCGGCGGACAACAAGCTCGCGAATCATCTGGCGGGCTCGTTGTACGATGTCGGGGCGGCGCCGACGCGCGACGTGACCAAACCGGTCGGCGAATGGAACACGGGACGAATCGTCGTTCGCGGCTGGCGCGTCGAACACTGGCTCAACGGCGAAAAGCTGCTCGAGGTCGACCTCGCGAGCGAAGTGGGGCGGGGGGCCATCGCGAAGAGCAAGTTCAAGGACTGGCCGAAATTCGCCTCGATGGCGCGCGGCTTCATCGCCCTGCAGGATCACAACGATCCGGTCAGCTTCCGGAACCTGAAGATCCGCGGGCTTTGAGGTAGCGCCGGTCTTCGACCGGCGAGGGCCGTCTCGGAGGGGAGATCTCAATTCGCCGATCAGAGACCGGCGCTACTTTCGGAAACGCTCTCGCTGGCAGCGCTCGACGAGCTCCCCACGGCTTCGCCGCCGAGAATCTTGTCACCCTCGCGCCGCCAGCGGTAGACGAGCGGCGCCTTGGTGCGATCGAGCTGCTTGAACAGCGCCGGGTCGGCGCGTTTCGGCAATTCCAAATCGACCAGCCCGCTCGCGTCACAGTTGAGGAGCCGGGCGTAGGGCTTAAAATGCTCCGGCCGGCCAATGATTCGCGATAGGGGCCCACCGGCGAGATCCTCGACCGGCCCGACGGCGTTCGTGCGCGACTGATCGAGGGCCAGGAAGCAGTAGGGCAGCGACCGGAGGTCGATGCCAGCGCGCTGGCCGAACGTCACCCAGTTGGAATCGGCATAGACGGGCGGCGGCGGGGCGAAGAAGTGGCACCAGTGGCGTTCGTTGCCCAAGGCGAAGATCGGGCACTCACCCTGATGCGTGCACGGGGCAACGACGCGGTGACCGGCCGCCCGGAGCTGTTCGCGCATTTGTCCCAGTTGCCGGCTGATGACGTGCGTGCCGGGTTCCACCCACAACACGGCTTCGGCGCGGGAGGCGAGAATCCGCAGGGCCTGGCGTTCCGGCTCCGGCAGTTCGTTCAGCACATGGCTGATGATGAGCAGTCCGATCCTGGGGGACGCCGCGAGGAAACCCGGGGTGGCCTGGGCGATCGCGAGCGTGGGAAACATGGCCTGCGCCGCATTGGCCGCGAACTCGGTGGCCAGCGGCGAGTGATCCCAAACGGTCAGCGAGTCGAAATGCTGCGGTCCGAAGTGCGCGATCACGCGCCGTGCGGCGACGCCGCTTCCGCAGCCCCAATCGAGGACGGTGCGCGCGGTTGGCCGCCACCGCCGTAGGTCGAGTTCGCGCAGGACGTGGTCCCACTTCCAGCCAATGCGTTCGCCGTAGGTGAAATCGTAATTCGCGAGATCCTCGGGCGTCTGCCAGTAGGCGCCGGTTCCCGCCGTGCCGTGGAGGAACCGATCGCGGAGTCGCGCGAGAGTTTGCCAGTCGAGATCCTCCCAGTTCATCAGGCCGGAGTCAGGGAGAAGTTCAGGCGTTCCGCGAGCCGCTGCTGGCGAACGCCGTAGAAATGCGCGAAGGCGCGCACGCGCCCGGCCAGGGCGTCGGAAGGCGTTCCCGCCGGCCGGGACTTGATCGCGGCGATCATGAGATTCTTCGCCGTGTGCTCGGTGGAGATGAACTCGAAGACTTTCGTCCGATACCCGGCCCACTCGAGGAGCTGGGCGCGCAGCGCGTCGGTGACGAACTCGGCCTGCCGCTCCTGGAAAATGCCGTGGCGCAGCGCATCCGCGAGGATCGGCGGCGCGGTGAGCTGGGGCCTGACTTCCTTCTGGCAGCACGGCGCCACCACGAGCAGGTGCGCGCCGGCCGCGATGCCACGGGCGAGGGCGTCATCCGTCGCGGTGTCGCAGGCATGCAGCGCGATCAGGGCGTCGCACCGATCGAGAGTCGTGTCGGCAATCGTCCCCGCGGTGAAGGTGAGGTGCGCAGCGAGACCGGCGTCGCGGGCAACGCGATTGCAGAGCTCGACCAACTCAGGCCGGGCTTCGATGCCGCGGATCTCGGCCCGGTCGCCGAGTAGCGCGGCCAGCGCGAACGTGAGGTAGCCCTTGCCGCTGCCCATGTCGGCCAGGTGCAGAGGGCCGGCCGGCGACGCCGCAGCCGGAAACGCCTCCGCCATGAGATGGTCGAGGAGGTCTGCAAAATTCTGGATCTGGCGCAGCTTGTCGGCCATCCGCTCGCGGGGTTCGCCCTTCTCGTTCGTGATGCCGAGGGCGCGGAGCCACGGGGACGTGGTCGGGATGCGGTGGGCCTTGACGCGGTTGTGGGCGGGCGTGGCGGGGACAACGGCCACGTTTGCCGTCGGGGAGTGCTTCACGTGCAGCCGCGCGGTGCCGTTGGGTTGCGATTCAAACTGCGCGGTCTGCGCCGGCGTGAAGAGATGGGCATCGAGGAAATCGCGGCCGAGCATCGGCTCGAGCAACACGAGGGCTTCGTCGGCCGGATGATTCTTGGTCACATCGCGCGTCCCATGACGCCAGACGAACGCGAACTGCGGCCCGGATTTCAGCGCAACCGGTCGGACAAAGAGATTCTGGAGCGTGGCGTCGGATCCGCGGTACTTGCCGAGCGTGAGCTTCGTCAGCGACGCGTCGCGCAAGGCGGCGCCGAGTAGGGCGAGGAAACGGTCGCGGGCGGACGGGGACGGCATCAAGCCAGCAAGCAGGCACGAATCGCCGGAAAAGGAAAGCCGCGGGCCGCGCGCCGGGTGCGCGCCTATCACTTCGGCAGGAACTCTGTCGTGATCGCGGTCGCCGGGGTGACCTTGCCCTTGGCGAGGATCCCCAGTTCCTCCAACTGCGCGATCTGGGTCGCGTAGCGCGCGGGGTCGATTCGCCCGATCTTGCTGCGGCTGCCATCGGGGTCGCGACCGATCACGAGCTTCTCGTCGATCAGGCTCTGGCGGGAGAACATCATGAACTCATCGGTGTTGGTCGGGTTTGCCTTCTTCATGGCTGCGTGCGCCGGCGCGGGATCGCCCTCGAGGTAGTCCTGCCAGCCGCGGATGTAGGCGCGAAGAAAGGCGCGCAGGGCGTCCGGATTCTCCCGGGCGAATCGCCGGTTGGTGACCAGCACGGCGTAGGCGCGGAAGCCGGAATCCCAGGTGGAGAGGAAGCGGGGTGCTTTTCCGCCCGCCTTCACAATGTGATACGGCTCGGCGATGAAGTAGCCCTGCTGGAGCGCCTCCTTGTTGCCCAGGAACGCGGCGACGGAAAAATTTTGCGGGACGATCGAGAACTTGAGGGAATATTTCCTCTCGATAAATTTCAGGAAGGCCCACTCGGGCCGCGCGATGATCGTGCGGCCATTGAGATCGGCAAAGGTGCGGACGCCGCTGTCCGCATGGACGAGGATCCCGGACGGATCGTCCTGGAAGACGGCGGCGAACTGCACGACGGGCAGACCCTCGGCCTGCTGCAGGAGGGTGCTGGTGCTGTCGGCCTGCGCGACATCGGCCCGGCCGGTGGCGACACTCGGCATCACCTGCGCACCGGGTCCGCCGGGAATCAGCGTGACGTCGAGGCCTTCGGCGCGGAAGAAGCCGCGAGCCTCAGCCTGGTAGAAGCCGCCGTGCTCGGGTTCGGCGACCCAGTCGAGTTGCACGGTGATCTTGGTGCGGGGCGCCTCTCCGGCGAACGCCATGACGGAGCCCAGAAGCAGAGAGGGGTAAATCCACGTCAGCAGTTTCATGCGGTACAGGTAACGAGTGTTGAGGGAGGAAATTCGAGTCGCGGGCGGAGCGAATCACCGCAGTCGGAAGAGCATCAAGGTGCCGCTGCCCAGACCGATGGTGATGATCACCCGGCGGACCCAGGTCTTGCCGATGCGTTGGGCAAGGAGGGATCCACCGATGCCGCCGAGCGTGGCGCCGACGCCCATCGCGATGGCCACTGGCCAGTTCACGATGCCGGAGAGGGCGAAGATGACGACTGCGACCAGGTTCATCACGCCGGCTCCCCAGTTTTTGAGCCCGTTCATCTGATGGATATTCGTCAGGCCCATGAGGCCGAGGGCCGCGAGCATCAAGATGCCCACGCCGGCACCGAAGTAGCCGCCGTAAATGCTGACGAAGAATTGATACGCGATGAACGCCGCGCTCGGCGGCCGCAGATGGCCGTCGTCGCTGTGGAGAGGCGCGTGCGAGTGGCCGAACTTCTGCATCGCGCGGGTCAGCGGCTGCTGGAGCATGAAGAGGGTCGTGGCTCCCAAGATCAGCCACGGGACGAGCGCCGCGAAACTCTTCTCCGGGGTGCGCAGCAGCAGCAGCGCGCCGCAGATGCCGCCGAGCAGGCTGGGGATGGCGAAGGCGATCGCCCAACGGCGGGCCCCGACCAGTTCCGCCCGGTAACCCCACATCGAAGACAGGCTGCCCGGCCAAAGCGCCACGGTGGACGTGGCATTGGCGGAAATGGGCGGGATGCCGAGCGCGACGAGAGCCGGGAAGGTGACCAGCGTGCCACCGCCGGCAATGGCGTTCATCGCGGCGCCGATGGCTCCCGCGAGGGCGGCAAGCAGGAGGAGTAGAGGGTTGTCCACGGGAGGGCGCAGTTAGGCGGCGAACGGAGCAAGCGTGGGTGGGTGGCAGGTCATCAGACGAGGATCGTGCCGCGGACGTTGTGGTCAAGCCGCGCTGCGCCCGCACGAGAAGTAGGAGCGGCTCTCACCGCGGTGTGGTTGTAGCCACGAGCGCCAGTGAGTGGTTGAAGCGTGGCGCTCCACTCGCTCGTGAGCGAGGGGCTCGGGTGGCACTGGTCTCCCGACCCGTGAACCACGATCTGAATGCATTCCACGGGTCGGGAGACCCGTGCCACGCAGACCGGTGCTCCACTCGCTGGCGCTCGTGGCTACGGAAAGCCGGCTCCGGAAACCAGTGAGTTCAACGCGAACACACCTCGCCCAGCAGCCGGCTCAGCCGGGTGCGCAGGGCGGCGACATCCCGCACGCGGAGAGTGTTGCCGGTGACCGTGAGCAACCCCGCGGCGCGGAGCCGGGCAAAGGTGCGCGAAAGCGTCTCGCTTCCCGTACCCAATTCGGCGGCGAGCACCTTCTTGGTCAGGAC
>CAINHV010000370.1 GCA_903848965.1 uncultured Opitutia bacterium
AGGCGAGGCCGGGCCACTTGCTCTCGGGTCCGGCCTGCCACACGGGCACGCCGGGCAGGGCCTGGCCGAGAATCAGCGCGCGGCGGAGGCCGAGCGCCTTGGTCGCGAGGTCGCTCGAGGTGATGCCACCCTTGGCCACAAACCAGCGCGGCCGAATCCGCAGGGATTGGACGATGGCGACCAGGCTCGAGGACACCTTCTCGCCGATGGCGAGGCTCTCGGTGGCATCGCTGCCGGTGATAAGCTTGCGGCTGGTGTAGAGGGCCACGCTGCCCCCCTGGCTGAGCCGGTTCTCCACCGCGGCGATGCAGCGGGCAATTTCCGCGGCGCGACGATCCGGCTGGAGTAGTTGCTCCACGGCGATCTCGATTCGGTCGATTTGCGGGCAGCCGGCAAAGAGCGCATCGAGCTGGGTGGAGGTCTTGCCGACGTACGAGCCGGCGGCGAGCAGGCCCCCGACCGCGGGGTCGGCGCCGCGCAGTTCGTCGGCGGAGAGCAGGGGACGCGGCCCGATCCCGGCGTAGGCGGCAACAAAGTCGCCGGCGGTGCGGAAGAGGTAACGCTTGCCGGCTGCTTCCATGACGGCCAGCGCACGGGTGAGGGCGGCAAAGTCGGAGCGGTCCGCGATGTTCACGATCGCGGCGCCGGCTCGGGGAATGGCCTGCAGGCGACCGACGACCCGATCGACGTCTCCACTGCGGAGGTCCTCGATCGAAATCGAGACCACCGTAGGGGCGGCGATTCGGCCGGCGGTCTTCTCCTCCACCCAATCGCGCAGGTTGGAGGATCGATAACCGAACGAGGCGTCGCGGGCGAACTCGGTGGCTCCGGCCGGCGTCAGCGCATCGCCGTCGGCGACGTAATGGATGTCACCCACCGTGTAACGACCGCCGGCGCCGAACGCCGGAATGATCAGCGTGGCATCGAACGCGCCGCCGAGCGCTCCCGCGAGCGCATCGGTCTCGGCGGGGTAATGCCCCCGCAGGGTGGAGTCGCTGCGGCTGACGACCGTAAACGCCCGTCCCGTGCGGCCGGAGGCGGCGGAGAGGCTGGCCCCAATCTCGCGGTTGATGGCGCAGGCCTGCCCGACCGGGAAGGCCCGGGTGTTGGTGAGAAGGTAGAAGCACGGCGCGGGATCGCGCAGTTCCGCCTCGAGCGTGGCGACGCTCCACTCGGTGAGCACGGGGATGCCGTGCACCGTCTGCGTCCCGGTGGGATCGTCATCGAGGACGACGACCTTCGCCTGGGCGGCCTGCGGCGCCAGCGTGGACTCGGGCGGCAGCGTCGCCCACAGCGCGGACTTCGAGATCTTGCTCATGCGGACGGTGGACGGGTGAATCCGCGAAGTGGATTCAGGCGAGCAGGGTGGCGGCGCGCGCAGTGAGGGACGCGGCGTCGAGTTCGTTGAACGCGAGGAGCTGGGCTAGGTTGGCGGTGGTTTCGCCCCGGCGCCAGGCGGCGAGGTCGCGGCGGGGGGCCCGGCTGCGGAGAATCACCGACTCCAGCGGCGCGCTGGCGCCACCGCTGATGCCGAGCAGCGCGTCCCCGTCGAAGAGGGCGTTGAAATCGCCGTCGCTGATGAACCCGGCATCACGGACCCCGGGGAGGTTGACGCTCTTCCAGGCGACGTCGCCCGACCGCAGGAGACGGCGCGGGGCCACGACCGCCACGATCCGAACGCGATGCCCGGCGGCCTCGAGACTGTCCTTCACGCCGAAGACGGAACCGAGGATCAGATCGCCGACGGCAGCGAGCACCACGGTCTTCGCACCGGCCTTGGGCGCGGACTCGTAGAGCGAAACCGCACCGGCGGCCAGGGCCGCCTGGCTCTGTGCCATCGTGAGACGAACCGGGATGGCGGTCTTGCAGCCGATGATGACGACACCCTGGTTGCTCGTGCTGACAGCCCACGCGTAGGCGGCCTGCATCGTGTTGGCATCGATCGGGAAGATCGGATGGACGTTCCCGTTGCGGGCGAGCGCCATGAAGTAGTTCTCGATCTCCGGGCGCTCGTGCGTCCAGCCGTTGCGGCCCTGCTCGAGGGCGCCGGCGGTGAACATCGCGATCGTGGACGGCGTGCGGCGGCGAAGTTCGGCCATCGCCTGGGTCACCGTCTGCCACACCGGGGCACCGTTGATCGCGAAGCTCTCGTAGGAGAACCAGATGGAGCGTCCACCCATGAGGGCATAGGCGGCGGCGAGGCCGGCGCAGGCATCCTCACTGATCGGCTCGAACACGCGACCGTCCGGCGCCTGGCTGTACAAGTCGTCCTTGATCGGATGGCGGATGCGAAGGGCGTCGTTCACGCCACGGAGGCCGGAGGCCTCGTTGCCGTCGGCGCTGGTGGCGATCAGATCGGGATCGGCGGCGCCGACGGCGGCAACGAGCGGGCTCAAGGCGCTCGAGGGAATCTGGGCCTCACCGCCGACCGGAAAGTCCTGCAACGGGAGCGCGGGCAGCACGGGGAGGGGGCGTTCCGTCTCGGTGAGGGCAACCTGGCCGGCGGGTCCGCCCGCGGCGCGGCGGAAGTTGTCGCGCACGATGGCCCAACTCTCGCGCGAGAGCGCGCGGCGCTGCAGACCGCTGATGATGTCCGCGTGCTGGAGGGTGAACTGCGGATAGAGATGGTGGGACTTTGAACCGCTGCCGTGGGAGCCAGCACCCTTGATCTGCTTCAGGATCAGGACGGTGCGGCGCTTGGTGACGAGGGCGGAGTCCGCCGCGCGGCGGGTGCCGTCGAGCACGGCGGTGGAGAACGCCAGCCGCTGGGCGAGGGAGAACTTGGTGCTGTCGACGAAGGCTCCGGGTTGCGCGGCATCGTCGAAGGGCTTGGCGTCGACGAGGATGACCTCGTCGAAGTCGTGTGCGCGCCAGTAGGCGATCATCTGCGCGTCGCTCATCGTGCACACCATTGAGTGGTGCTCCTGGGAGAAGCCGTTCCAGATCAGCACCGGCAGCACGTTGGTCGTGGCGGGATAGGCGGTGTGGTAGTGCTTGAACGCGCTCATCACATAAGGCTCGCCCATGCCGCCGTCGCCGATGGTGACCGGGCACAGCGTGCCGGGATTGAGCAGCGCGGCGGCCCATGCGAAATGCTGGCCCTGGCCGAGCGGGCCGGCGGGTGCGAGCACGCCGGGAATGGCGCCGGACAAGTGGCCGAGCAGTCCATGGGTTTCGCGAAACCGGGCCGTCATTTCGGTGACGGTGCGGATGCCCATGGCTTCCAGCGAACCGTCCAGGAAAAGGGCGCTGTAGTAGCCGGGCGCATGATGGCCGACTTCCGTGAACAGATTCTTGTGCCCGAGCAGATTGAGCGCAGCGACGACGTCGGCGCTCGAACAGAAGCCGCCCGGATGCCCCGAGGCCTTGCTGGCTGCGACTTGCAGCGTCAGGTAGCGGAGCGCGTCGGCGGCGAGCATCGCCTGGTAGGCAGCGGCGGGCGTGGTGATCGCGGGCAGCGCGCGGGAGCCTTCCGCGATGAGCGCGCCCTGGAGGGCGCCGTCAGGAGTGCCGGCAGGATCGGCTCCAAAATAGAGCAGGCCATGGCGGAAGTCGTCAGCAGGGAGGTCAGAATTTGGCACGTGGAAAGGAGGGAGGGGACAGTGCGGAACCAGCGCTTCGGATCGTCAAACGCGGAAGCACCGTTATCCGTATTCCGGACAGGATTCGCAGGCTGATGGACGCACTCAGTCTGTCATTCTGAGCGTGAGCGAAGAATCCGATACCATCGGCACAACCTGCCGCATGGATTCTGCGCTTCGCTCAGAATGACAATGGGTGAAGAGTTCATCGACCAAACCCTCGATGGATTCCCTTTCGGCAACCCGCCTCGGCATGACAAACCCAACTGTCCCGAGTCGTGCGAGGACCGCAGCCTCGATCGCGTCACCTCTGACTTTCCCA
>CAINHV010000371.1 GCA_903848965.1 uncultured Opitutia bacterium
AGCCAGCCGGGCGTGGACGAGCCCCGCCGCTACCCGCATTTCGCAGGGGCGCGCCTCGGGCGCGCCCACGACGTCTGAGTTCGCCCACCGCTCCCGGTCGGCGCGGCGGCTCACGCGCCCCGCAGCGCGGCGCGCACCTGCGCCAAGTCCGCCTCGAGATCGAGCCGGTTGCACTCGGGCGTCGCGCCCAAGGGCCCGGGCGACTCCGGCAACACGGGGCGGTAGTCGAGTCCCTGCAAGGCGGCGAGGCGCCAGTAACAGCCGGACACGTAGGCGCGGTTGAAGAGCTCGATCACGCGCGTGCCCGGACGGCAGAAGGCGAGGTTGGCGAGACCCGCCCCGTGCGGCGCCACGATGACCTTCGCGTGGCGGAACGCGTTGATCTGTTCCGGCCAGGTCATCTTCTCCAGCCGCACTTTCACGAAGCCCGCCGGCTCCAGTTCCGCCCACAACGCGGATTCGTTGGTCACCCGGCGACGACGCGCGGTCTCACGACTCAGGTAAAGACGCGCCCCGCAGGGCGACGTGTCCGAGTGATACCGGGCCGTGAACGCGTGGAGCAGATCCACCGCGGCGCGCGTTGGCTGCACCACTGTGCCCACGAGGCTCGGAACGATGAGGTGCTCGCATTGGAAATGACTGCGGCGATCAGCCGGCAGCACGGCGCCGCTCCAGCCGGTCTGGTCGAGTGCCATCCGATTGCAGGGCTCGTCCGCGTGGGCGATGACGGCGTCGGCCGCGGCGCGCGGCAGCGTGAGCAGCCGCGGCAGCTCATCGAGCAGCCAGTGCCCGTAACCCATGCCCAGCGTCGTCGCGACCACGGCAGTGCGGCCGGGGAGTGGCTGGGGCGGCGGAATCTTCCGATGCGTGACGAGCCAGTGATCCGTCGGCGGCTTGCCAAAATCAAGCGACACATCACGGGCGATGCTGCGACCATCGGGGGAGAGGACGATGCCGCTGCCGAAGACGCGTCCCTGGGGCAGTCGCGCGATGAACGCCGGGCCGGCCTCAGCCCGCGTTTCCGCGTGCCAGAATTCCCTTAACTCGGCCGAGGCGTGGCTCGGCAGCGCGTACTCCACCACCTCCGCCGCGGACCGCATCTCCATGGCGCCATCCCAACGCGCCACGAGGCCGGCCAGCGGCTCGCAACGCTCGGGTGGGGGAAGAAAGGGGGCGGGCATGCGGGGAAATTATTGAAAATCGCATCATGGCCCGTCGGGCAGGGCAGGCAAAACCTCCCGCTGCGGCCACCCCTGCGTAGCCCGGCGCGTCAGCGCAGGAACTCTGGTCGTTCTTTCAGTCTGATCGGCGAACCTCAATCAGAGACCGAATCCGGGACCGAATCACCCTGGACCCGGACCGGTAGCTGGCCATGCCGCCGCCGCGATCGACGCCCGTCATCTCACCAAGCGCGCGCCGGCAGACGGGCCTCCAGCGCCGTCTCCGCGTCATCCGGTAACGCCGGCAGAAAGTCCAGGCCGGTGCGCCGCTCGATCTCATCGATCGTGACGAGGTAGCGATTCAACTCCGCGCGGCCCGGTTCCTGCGGAAAGAGGAAGGCCTGCGTGCGGACGCGTCCGTCGCTTTCGTCCACGATGATCATGTAGAACGCCTCCGGCACCGCCAGGCGCTGCTTCAATTTGGCCGGGTTCGGTCCGAACACCGGGCCGGCCAGAACCCAGACCTCCTCGAAGCGCCCGGGATAACTGGTGGCGATTTTCTCCTCGAGGCTCCTCCAGAGCCCGGCATTCAGGCCGTGCTTTTGCGGCGTGATATTCGACATGCGGAACGTTTCCTCCTGTCCCTGCTTCCCGTAACGCGTCGCGATCCCGTAGTTGGGCGCGAGATGTCCGCGATCGTAGTCGCTGCGCGCATAGTCGGAGGGTTCGATCCGCGCCACGGTCCGTCGGTCCATGGTGAAGGAATCCGGCCGGGGAGGCGCGCTCATGAGCGTCACATCCTTCAGTCGGTACGCCGCCCACACCGGGTTGCCGAGCGGATCGCTGTAGCCGACGACGTAGCCCGTGTTCGTCAGGACCCGGATGTCCCCGCCGGAGAAATTCACCGGCTGGGGGAGGCCGCCATACAGATGGGTGCGGTCGCCCGGCAACGGCGCGCGGACGAAGGCGTCGCCCGCGTAAAGTTGCCACAAGTCCCACGCGACATCGAAGGCGGTGATCTGCTTTTGCTTGTCGAACAGGTTGCCGACGAGATGCGAGATCTCCTGCTGGCGCGGCGTCGGCTGGAACAAATACCAGCCGCCGATGGCCGCCCAGAGCACCAGATTCGCGACGAAGAATGCCTTGGTCCGTCGGAGCGAGGGGGGGATGGACGAGCGGCGAGCCACGGCTACCGTTTCATGGGGCGGCTCCCGGGTGGCGACAAGAATCCCAAAATGGCCTCACGCCCATCCGTGGCTGCGAGCGTGAGCGAGTGG
>CAINHV010000372.1 GCA_903848965.1 uncultured Opitutia bacterium
CCCTTACTTTGCGCGGGTCGTGATGCCCTGCGAGATCATGTCGCCCTGCACTTTGTAGAGCGCGCCCTGGCCGACGATGTAGAGGGTGCGGCGATCCTTGCCGGCGAAGCCGACGCTTTGCGGGCGGGTGCCGGAGGGGATGATGCCGAGTTCCTTGCCGGTCTTGTCGAAGACCTTGATGCCCGTGACCCCGCCAATGGCGGAGTAGATGCGGCCCTCGGAGTCGATGGCCAGGCCATCGCCGCCGCTCTGGGTGAACACGCGGCCGTTCTTCAGCATGCCGTCGGGCTGCACATCATACTGCATGATGTTCTGGCCGTTGGTGACGTAGAGGATCTTTTCGTCGCCCGAGAGCTGGACACCGTTCGGATTTAGCGTGTCGTCGGTCGGCTTCACAACTTTGCCGCCCGGCGTGCGGTAGAGGAGGAGCGAGGTGCGGCCGGGGGGCGGGGCGGGAAAGCGGGGATCGGGGCCCGCAGGATCGCTGAAATAGAATCCGCCCTTTTTGTCGGCGATGAGATCGTTGGGCCGGCACAGGGGCTGGTCGTTGAAGGTATTCGCCAAAATGGTGCGCGGCTCGGGACTGAGCACCCCGATGCTGGCCGGGCGGGAATTGGCGCCGACGAGCCTGCCCTGCGGATCGTAGGTCAGTCCGGTGGTGCGGTGAGTGTTCTCGAGGTAGGTCGAGATGGTGCCGTTCGGGTCGACCTTGATGATCTTGTTCGAATCCTGCTCGGTGAAGAGGACGCTGCCGCTACCGTCCTGCAGGGCGATTACGCCCTCGGTGGCGTTGAAGCCCTCGCGGAGGAGGACGATTTTGGTGCCGCCCTTGATCACGCCGGGGATTTCGGTGGCGACGACCTCCTTTAGCGGCGGGGCGGGAGGTTGTTTTTTCGTGGCGGCGGGAGCCTGTCCGAAAACGGGCAGGCAGCCCAAGGTGCCGATCAGGGCGCACACGAAGAGGGCTCGATTCAACGCAGGGGTGGCGGAGTTCATGGAGGAGAGGGGTAGAACGTGCCCCGGGGCTGATCGAGCCAGAAATCGGTTCATCTCTGGGAGTCGCGCGCAGGCCTGCTGCGCCCAATGGTCGTTCGAATGCCCGTGCGGGCGCAGCAAGACTGCGCCCCTACGACCAAACCCTCGATCGGTTCCCGGCATCTCCGGCGCCGGTTGAACCGTAGAGTGATTGCACCCTTTTTGCCGTCGGTGTCCCGGTGTGGATCCCTCTTCCGTTGACACGTCCGGCCCGACTTGGGTCTGTTATCCCCCTTTCGCCACATGACCGACAAGACGCTGCCTTTCTCCAAGGAACAACTCGAAGCCATCGCGGCCCAGGTGCCGACCCCGTTTCACATCTACGACGGGTCGGCGATGCGGCGGAACGCGAAGGCGTTCTACGAGGCGTTTTCCTGGGTTCCCGGCGGCTTCATCAATTACTACGCGGTCAAGGCGCTGCCGAATCCGTACGTGCTCGAGATTCTCAAGGCCGAGGGCCTAGGCGGAGATTGTTCCTCGGTCGCCGAGCTCCAGCTCTGCGAGGCCGTGGGCATCACGGGGAAGAACATCGTGTTCACCTCGAACGACACGCCGGCCTACGAGTACCAGAAGGCCGCGCAACTCGGGGCGATCATCAATCTCGATGACATCAGCCACATCGCCTTCCTCGAGCAGAGCCTCGGCGGGAAGCTGCCCGAGATGCTGTGCTTCCGCTACAACCCGGGTCCGCTGAAGGAAGGCAACGTCATCATCGGCAAGCCCGAGGAGGCCAAGTACGGCTTCACCCGCGAACAGCTTTTCGAGGGCTACCGGATCCTCCGCGACAAGGGCGTGAAGTCCTTCGGCCTGCACACGATGGTCGCGTCGAATGAACTCAACCCCGATTACTTCGTCGAGACGGCCGAGATGCTCTTCGACCTCGTGGTCGAGTTGAACCAGAAGCTCGGCATCCGCTTCGACTTCGTGAACCTCGGCGGTGGGATCGGCATTCCCTACCGTCCCGCGCAGACCGCGGTGGACCTCGCCTACGTCGGCCGGAAGATCAAGGACGTCTACGAGCGCAAGATTGTCGCGAATGGCCTCGGCCCGATCCGGATCGCCATGGAGTGCGGCCGCATGATCACCGGCCCGTACGGCTATCTCGTCACGCGCGTCCTCCATAAGAAGGAGATCTACAAGAACTACGTCGGGCTCGATGCCTGCATGGCGAACCTGATGCGCCCCGGGATGTACGGTTCCTATCACCATATCACCGTGCCCGGGAAGGAAAACGGCCCGAAGAAGGTGTACGACGTCACGGGCTCGCTCTGCGAAAACAACGACAAGTTCGCGATCGATCGCGAGATCTCGGACCCGGCGCTTGGCGACCTGCTCGTGATCCACGACAGCGGCGCGCACGGCCACGCGATGGGCTTCAATTACAACGGCAAGCTGCGGTCCGCCGAGGTCCTC
>CAINHV010000373.1 GCA_903848965.1 uncultured Opitutia bacterium
CCGCGGCGAGCCAAAGCGATTGCGCCGTGTGGGGGCCGGCTAAGCCGAGCAGCAAGAAGGTGAGACGGAGCTTCATGGTGAGTTAAAGGCGGATGACCGCGCGGCTTTCACCGCTAACTTGCGCGGTGAATTCACGATTAGATTGCAGATTGCGGATGCGGATCGTCTCGTTGCGGGCGCCGTCTTGCATGGCCATACCCTTGAGCGACACGGAAACCGGACCGCTTTGAGCGAGAACCTCGACCACCTGGCCACGACGCACCACCGGACGGGCAGCCAAATCACGCCACGTGAGCAAACGATCCGGCGGCACCGCGCGGGTAAAAATATAATCCCCTTGGGGCACGGAGGACAACGCCTCGCGATCGCGCAGCACATCGATACGGACGGGTTCGAGCGCTGAAAGATCGAGTAAGTCGCCGCGCTGGCTGGGTTGGCGGAGTTTCCAGCCGGAGCGCCAAAGATTCGCGCGCAAGACGACCGTCTGTTCCTGGCTCGCCTCGCCGAGCACTTCCGTGCGCACGCGCAGCAAGAATTGCGCAGAAATACCCGAGGGGAATTCAACGACCGAAACCGTCGCGCCGGCCTTCGGGGCGAAATTGCCGCCGTTTACTGGCACGAGGTGCAGGTCACCTTCGAGCCCGAAATGAGCGTGGATCCGCTCGGTGAGCTCGGCGACCCAAACGGGGGCTTCGTTTTGAGCGCGTAGAACCACCGGCGCTACGAGCAGGCTAAGGATGAGGAAAAAACGGGTGATCATAATCAGCGTTTCAGCTCGTTGACTTTCTGGAGCATTTCATCGGAGGACTGGATGACCTTGCTGTTTAACTCGTAGGCGCGCTGGGCGAGGATCATGTTCACCATTTCCTCGACGATGTTGACGTTGGAGGTCTCGACGTAGCCCTGCTGAATCGAGCCGAAGCCCTGTTCGCTGGGCGCACCGGCCTCGGGTGTGCCGCTGGCGGCAGTCTCGCGGAATAGATTGGAACCGAGGCTATCGAGACCGGCAGGATTGGCGAAGCGAGAGAGTGTGAGACGGAAGGTCTGCTCACCAGCGGCACTGCCCAAGGTCACTTCACCGTTTTCGGCTACGGTCACGGAGGTGGTGCCGGGCGGAATCGCTTGAAAACCGCTGAGCACCGGCAGGCCATCACTGGTGACGACTTGGCCGGTGGCGTTAATCTTGAAGGAAGCGTCGCGGGTGTAAGCGAGAGTGCCGTCGGGGCGTTGGACCTCGAAAAAGCCGTCACCCTGAATCGCCAGATCGAATTTTTCGCCGGTGGCAGTAAGCTGACCTTGGGAGAAAACTTTGGAGGTGGCAACGACGCGGGTACCGTTACCGACCTCGATGCCGGTGGGCAGTTGGTTACCGCCGCCGTTTTGAGCACCCGCTGCCCGGGGCTTCTGGTAAAGCATATCTTGAAATTCGATCTTGCTCCGTTTGAAGCCACGAGAGTTCACGTTCGCGAGATTGTTGGCGATCGTGTTCAGGTTGAGCTGTTGGGCCTCCATGCCCGTGGCAGCTGAGTAAAGGGAAA
>CAINHV010000374.1 GCA_903848965.1 uncultured Opitutia bacterium
ACATTGCCGTTGCGCATCTTCCGGCTCCGGGATGGATTCCCGTCCACGAATCCCTCCCGCAATTCCGCGGGTCTTTTCTTCATCCCTACCCCTTCGATGAAACTCCGTCTCCTCGCCTCGCTCCTCGCGCTTGCCGCCGGCCTCGTCACCGCGCACGCCGCCGAAAACGAACTCACCGCCGCGGAAAAATCCGCCGGCTGGACCCTCCTTTTTGATGGCAAGACGCTGAACGGCTGGCGGCCCTACGCCGGCAAACCCGCCGCCGGCTGGGAAGTCGTGGACGGTACCCTGCACGCGATCGCCAAGGTCCCGGGCGCCGAACTCATCACCGATAAAAAATACGACAACTTCGAGTTCTCCTGGGAATGGAAACTCCCCCTCGCCGGCAACAATGGCGTGAAATACTTCGTCACCGAGGCCCGCCCGAAGTCACCCGGCCACGAATACCAGATGCTCGACGACAAGAATCACCCCGATGCCAAGTTCGGGCCCATCCGCCAGACTGGCTCCTTCTACTGCGTGCTCCCTCCCGCCGCCGACAAGCCCTACCGCGAACCCGGCAACTGGAACCAATCGAGGCTCGTCGTGCAGGGGAAAAAAGTGGAGCACTGGCTCAACGGCAAACTCGTCCTTACCTACGAGGCCGGCGGCGAAGCCGTCAAAGCCGGTGTCGCCGCCAGCAAGTTTGAAAAGGACCCTGGCTTCGGCGAAAAAATCACCGGCCACTTGATGCTCACCTACCACCAGGACGACTGCTGGTTCAAGAACCTCAAGATTCGCGAACTGAAGTAGTTCGCCCGCGCCTCCCATCGGTTTGAACACAGAGGCCATCCGAGGACGAGCCGAGGCCGGGCAGCCGACAATCTAACCACGAAGGCACGAAGCATCGCGGTCACAGTCTGTTTGAGCTGGTCCCGGATTGGTTCCTGGATTCCTGGCTTCAGGCTCAACCCCTGCTCGATCAGGAGGGAGCCTGAAACCAGGAAGCCAGGAATCGGAGGATGCACTCCGCTGATGGCAGGACGTCCTTCGTCGGTCGGAGACACGGCGCTACAGGACGGCGGTCGGCCCCAAGAATTCCCCGCCAACGCTCGAACCGCGCTCGGCTGCGCGTTTCCGCGTGAACGGCTCGTCTCTCGCTTTGCGCCTTTGCGTCTCGGCGCCTAATCCGCTCACAGTCCCGGCATGGCTGCAGAATTCGCTGGTAACCGCTTGAGCCGCGTCGTGGGAGCTTTGGTGCGGGTCGCGCTCTTGGTTCTGCTGGTCGGGGGTGCACTCCGTGGCGCGGCGCCCAAATACATCTTGTTTCTGACGGCTGACGGATTTCGCAGCGACTACATCGAGCGGCTGCAGCCACCGCATCTGAGCGCGCTGATCGCGGAGGGCGTGAGAGTCACCCACGTCACCAACGTGTTTCCGACCGTCACCACCCCCAACATGGCTTCGATCGCCACCGGGGCCTGGCCACGCACCACCGGGATCGGGGCGAATACGCACTACGTCCGCGAGGAAGATCGATTGGTGAGCGCGCCCCGGCCGACCGTGGCCACGATTGCCGGGATGCTGCGGCCCGCCGGCTGGGTGACGGCCGCCGCCGGACATTTCATGCTGCAGCCCGCCGTCGAGTTCTACACGGCGCCGGGTTACGGGGAATCCGAGAAGACCACGGATGCCATCATCGATTTCCTGGAGAACAAGAACGCGCACTTTGTCGGCGCGATTTATGGCTCGACCGATCAGGCGGGTCACCGGCACGGGCCGGACAGCCCGGAAGTGCGCGAGGCCGTCATGGGAATCGATCGGGCGGTGGGCCGTCTGGTGGCTTATTTGAAGGCGAAGGGGATTTTCGAGGAGACGCTCATCACGTTTAATTCGGACCACGGGATGTCGGCGTTCGAGAAGCGTCAGGCCTCCACCGAACCGGCCCAGGCCCTGGCGAAAGCGGGTTTCCGCGTCGCGACGTCAGCGGCCGAACTGAAGGCTGAGACCCAGATTGTCGTGCTCAACGCGGGAGTGCGGATCATCTATTTCCGCGCGGTTCCGAGCGGCGCGGAACGGGAAAGGGCGGCTGCCGTGCTCCGGCAAATCGAGGGCGTCGATGTGCTGGGGCGAAAGGAACTCGATGCGCTGGGCTGCCACGACAACCGGTCGGGCGATTTGATTGTGAGCCCGAAGGCCGGCTTCACGATCAGCAACGCGGGTGGGCCCGGCGGGCTGCACGGGCGTTTCGCGGAGGGAAATCCGATTCTGTTTTTTCGCGGGCCGGGAATCCGGCGCGCGGTGAACCTGGAGGCGGCGCGCACGGTGGATATCGTGCCCACGCTGCTGCGCCTGGTGCACGTCGCCCCGGCGGCGACCGTGGAAGGTAAAGTGATCGAGACCGCGCTCGAGGCGCGGTGAGTGGCGAAGGATGAGTTGAAGTGTGACCGACGGTGCCGACCCGCGGCGTGACAGCGGGACGACTTTAAGCGAGGCGGACGAAAAGTCCCTGCCCGCACGGGCAGGGCTACGCCGAGGTGATCCACGGACCAGTCGCGTGAGTGGGAGCCGCCGCGCCCTCCTCGGTGTCTC
>CAINHV010000375.1 GCA_903848965.1 uncultured Opitutia bacterium
CGTGGATGCGCGAGGGACTCTGGAAACCGTTTTTTCCCGGCCAGGCCGCCTATTTGCTGCCGCCCCTCGAGAGCTACTCCGACGGCCCGGCCGGATTCAAGTTCGATCCGGGCACGGCGCTCGGCGAATCGCAGCGCGGGCTCTTCCTGCTCAACGAATTTCCCTCGGGCAAACTTCGCGGCTTCCGCGCCGAGCGTGACGGCGCGACTTTCAAGATGACCGAGGCCCGCGTGCTCAACGATGGTGTCATGGGCATCGGCATGAGCTGGCAGCCCGATGGCTCGCTCATGGTGGTGGACTGGGTCGGCGGCTATCCGCTCGACGAGTTGGGAGCCCTCTGGCGGGTGGATACGAAGGATGCGCCCAGCCCGCTCCGGCGCGAAACGCACGCCCTCCTCACGGCCGGTTTCACGGGCCGGCCGGTCAATGAACTGACCGCGCAACTGGGGCACGCCGATCAACGCGTCCGCCAGGGCGCACAGTTCGAACTGGTTCGCCGCGGCGAGCGGGATGCCTTGCTCAATGCCTCGCGGGCGCCGAATGCGGCGCTGCTGGCGCGGGTGCACGCGGTGTGGGGCTACGGCCAGATGCTGCGGGGCGGGAACGCCTCCGCGGCGGCGGTCCGGCCGCTGTTGCACGATGCCGATCCCGAGATCCGCGCGCAGACCGCGAAGGTGCTCGGCGACGCCGCGGCGACCGAGGCGCGCAGCGAAGGGCCGGCGCTGGTGGCGCTGCTCGATGACTCTTCTCCCCGGGTGCGCCTGCAGGCGGCCCTCGCCCTTGCGAAGTTCCGCGAGCCGTCCGCGGTCGGTCCGCTCTTCGCGCTCGCGGCCCGCGACGGCGCAGTGCCGGCGTTGCGCCACGCCGCGGTCACCGGACTGACCGGTTGTGCCACCGACGAGCAACTGATCGCGAAGCGATCCGATCCTTCCGTGGCGGTGCGGCTCGCGAGTGTCGTCGCGCTGCGGCGGCGCGCCTCGTCGGCGATCACGGGCTTCCTCCAGGATGCGGATCCGCTCGTGGTGGCCGAGGCCGCCCGCGGGATTCATGACGATACCTCGATTCCGGACTCACTCCCGGATCTCGCGGCGGTGCTCGACGCGAATCCGGCCAACGAGCCCACCGCCCGCCGCGCAATCAATGCGGGATTTCGCGTTGGCACGCCGGCCGCGGCGACGCGCCTGCTGGCTTACGCGCTCAACGAGTCCAGCCCGCGGGCGATGCGCGAAGTGGCGCTGACGACGCTCAAGGCCTGGTCGCAGCCGCCGCGGCTCGACCTGGTCGATGGCCGCGCCCGCACGTTGCAGCCGCAGGCGATTGCCGGCGTGCTCAGCCCGAAACTCGAGGCGTTGCTGGCGCTGCCCGACGCCGGATTGAAGACGCTCGCGATCGAGATTATGCTGGCCCACCGCCTGAAAGCGGGCGCCGCGCAGATTGCCGCCATCGTCGCCGACGCCGCGGCTCCCGGCGAACTGCGGGCCCAAGCGCTGCGTCTGCTGGCCGGTGCGGACCGCCAGAGCGCCGCGTATCCGCGCGCCCTCGACACCGCGCTGAGCGCCGAGTCTCCGGCCGAACTGCATCGCGCCGGGCTGGCGCTGCTCCTGCCGGAATCGCCCGACCGCCTGGTGGCCGAGGCCGAGAAAGTCCTGCAAGGCCGCACGCCGTCCGAGCAACAGCATGCGCTGGCGCTGCTGGCCCGGGCGGGACGTCCCGCGGCGGATGCGGTGCTCGATCGGATGGCCACGGCGCTCGTCGGCGGCACCTGCCCGCCCGCGCTGAAGCTTGATGTGATCGAGGCCGTGAACGCCCGCAGCGCGTCCAATCCGGCCCTCGCCGCGAAATTAAAGACTTATGCCGCGTCCGCCGAGGCCACGGCGCGGATCGAGTTGTTGACGGGCGGCGATGTCTTCCGCGGTCGCGATCTGGTGTCCAATCACCTCGCGGCGAACTGCATGGCCTGCCACTCGCTCGAGACCGCCGGCGCCGGCAGCAATGTCGGACCGAACCTCCGGCTGATCGGCAACCAGCGCGACGCGAAATATCTCC
>CAINHV010000376.1 GCA_903848965.1 uncultured Opitutia bacterium
GTTCACGATGCTCCAGCTGGCGCAGCTCACGTTGAAGCTCGTGGGCGGCAAATCGAAGATCGTCCACAGGCCCCTCCCGTCCGATGATCCCAGACAGCGCCAGCCGGACATTACCCTGGCGAAGAAAATTCTAAACTGGGAACCGACGGTGCGATTGGAAGACGGCCTGAATCGCACGATTGAGTATTTTCGCGGGCAGGTTTGAGCGTGGGCTACGGGAGCTGATGCCAGGTGGGCGGCGGTGGGATTGGCGTGAAGCGGGGTGGGAGGAATGTCACGAGGCCGATCATCGGCGTCACGGTCATGTCGTCGTTCACCACGGGCATGGGCGATTCCGTCACCCGCGCTGCCGGGTCGCGGCATCTTTTCCGCGCTGACCGCCGTGGGATGGATGATCGACGTGAGCAGGTCTCCGATGGTCCGCAGGCGCGCCACGTCTCCGCCGAGTGCGTTGGGGGTTCGAGGCGGACTTGCCGCGTCAGGTTACTCCCGGCGCCCGGCCGCGCTCCGCCTCTCTCGCCATTTACGCGGCACGGGTTGTCCGCCGGGCTGTCAGCGCGCTTCAGTGGCGCCGGTCTCTGACCGGCGTCCCGCCAGTCGGAGACTGGCGCTACGGCCTGCGATCGCGTGCGGGGCGCTGAATCATCCCGGCTAGTCTGCGCCGAACGCCGGCGATTTGACGGCGGTCGCTGCCTCCGTTCCTCGGCCTTTGCGCCCCGCCCAAGCGGGTTCGAAACCGGAACGGATTTGCCGTTTGCCAACCCCCGGGGCCGGGCTATCGTCTCGGCCTTTCATGCTCTCGTTCATCCTTAAACGGTTTTCTGGCCGGCACTACAAAAAGTTCCTGGAGAAGGCCAGGCCGACGGTCGTGCGCATCAATGAGCTGGAGAGGGAGTACCAGTTGCTGACGGATGATCAGCTTCGCGCCAAGACGGACGAATTTCGCGCGCGTCTCGCGGCCGCCACCGACAAGAAGGCGGCCCTCGAGGCCGTCCTGCCCGAGGCGTTCGCCACCGTGAAGAACGCCGCCCGCCGGATGGTGGGCCGCAAGATCATCGTGTGTGACCACGAACTCACGTGGGACATGGTCCATTTCGACGTCCAGTTGATCGGCGGCATGGCCATCCACGAGGGGCGGATTTCCGAGATGGCGACCGGCGAGGGCAAGACCCTGGTTTCGACGCTGCCGCTATACCTCAACGCGCTCACCGGCCGCAACACGCAGCTCGTCACCGTCAACGACTACCTGGCCCGGCGCGACTCCGAGTGGATGGGGCATCTCTATTCCTTCCTCGGCGTCAGCGTGGGTTGCATCCAGCAGCAAATGTCGCCCGAGCTGCGCCGCGAGATGTACGGCCGCAACATCACCTATGGGACGGCCAGCGAATTCGGCTTCGACTACCTGCGCGACAACGGCATGGCCACGCGCAAGGAAGACCAGGTCCAGCGCGACTACTGGTTCTGCATCGTGGACGAAATCGACTCGATCCTCGTGGACGAGGCCCGCACGCCCCTGATCATTTCCGGCCCGGCCCCGATCGAGCGCGAGCAGCCCTTCACCCGGCTGAAACCGCCGGTCGATCAGCTGGTCAACGACCAGGGCCGGTTGTGCAACAAGATCGTCGGCGAGGCCAAGGAGCTGCTCGAGAAGCCCGGCGTCACGGCCGAGGATCGCGAGCAGGCCGCGGAGAAGATGCTCCAGGTCAAGATGGGGCACCCGAAGAACAAGCAGTTGCTCCGGCTGATGGAGAACGGCGACTGGCGGAAGCTCCTCGATCGCACCGAGACCGAGCTGAACTCCGACCTGCAGAAGACCGAACTCTACCGGATCAAGGAAGCCCTCTACTACGTCATCGACGAACGGCAGCACCAGGCGGACCTGACCGAGATTGGCCGCACGCGCCTCCGCCCGGACAATCCCGACGCCTTCGTCCTGCCTGATCTCGCGACCGAGTTCAGCGATCTCGAAAAGGATTCGCGCCTGACGCCCGAGCAGCGCGAGGAGAAGAAGCTCGCCGCCCAGAATCACTACGCGGAGGTCTCGGAGGAGATCCACGCGATCTCGCAGCTGCTGCGCGCCTACTCGCTCTACGAGCGCGACGTCGAGTACGTCGTGAGCCCCGACGGCAAGGTGATGATCGTCGACGAGAACACCGGCCGCGTGATGCCGGGCCGGCGCTGGTCCGACGGCCTGCACCAGGCGGTGGAGGCAAAGGAGAACGTCAGCATCGAGCGCGAGACGCGGACGTATGCGACAATCACGATCCAGAATTACTTCCGCATGTACGAGAAGCTGGCCGGCATGACGGGCACGGCGGAGACGGAGGCGACCGAGTTCAACGACATCTACCGGCTCTCGGTGCAGGTCATCCCGACGAACCAGCCCTGCATCCGCGTCGATCGGAACGATTCGATTTTCAAGACCCGGAACGACAAGTACGGCGCGGTGGTGAAGGAAATCGAGCAGGCCAACAAGCGCGGCCAGCCGGTCCTCGTGGGCACGACGAGCGTCGACGCCTCGGAAAAACTCTCCCGACTGCTCAAGCGCACCGGGATCATCCACACCGTCCTGAACGCCAAGTTCCATGCGCAGGAGGCGGACATCATCGCCCGCGCCGGGCAGCGGGCGGCGGTCACGATTGCGACCAACATGGCGGGCCGCGGCACCGACATTAAACTCGGCGAGGGCGTGCGCGAACTCGGCGGCCTGTATGTCATCGGCACCGAGCGCCACGAGTCCCGGCGCATCGACCGCCAGTTGCGCGGCCGTTGTTCGCGGCAGGGTGATCCGGGCCTGACCAAGTTCTACCTTTCCCTCGAGGACGATCTCATGCGCCTCTTCCTCCAGGGCAACCTGGCGTCGAAGCTGATGGAAGGATCGATGCAGGCGGGCGAGGAGCTCGAGCATCCCTGGCTCAATCGCTCGATCGAGAGCGCGCAGAAGAAGGTCGAGCAGCAAAATTATTCGATCCGCAAGCGCCTGCTCCAGTACGACGACGTGCTCAACCAGCAGCGCGAGGTCATCTATGGAATCCGCAACGGCGCGATCCACGCCGATCGGCCGAAGGATATCATCTTCGAGCAGATCGAGGAGGAGTTGCACACGCGGCTCGAGGTCGCCGGCTTTGGCGAGAAGGGCGGCCCGACGTCCACGGCGATCGAGAGCCTGGTCGGCTGGCTCAATGCCCATTTCCCGGTCAGCATCCGGGTCGAAGAGCTCAAGGGCGACGATGCCGAAGTGCTGGTCAAGCTCGTGCTCGGCCGGATCCGGGACGCGTATGCCGTGAAGGAATCGGTCGAGATTCCCGAGGCGCTCGGCTCGCTCGAGCGGTATGTCGTGATCAACGCGATCGATCATCACTGGCAGGAGCACCTGACCGAGATGGAGGATCTGCGGCGCAGCATCGGGCTGCGCAGCTACGGCCAGAAGGATCCGCTCGTGGAGTACAAGGGCGAGGCCTACAAGTATTTCGAGGAGCTGATGAATAACGTGCGGCTGCAGATTTGCACCGGGCTCTTCCGCAGCGCCTCCAATCTCGAGACTTTCGAGAACATGCTCGCGCTGCTGAGCCGAACCGCCCGCGCGGTCGGGCCGGCGGAGGCTCCCACGCTCGCCCCGGCGGCAGCGGAGGTCGCGGCCCCGGTCGTCGAGCAGGAGATCCAGTTGCCGAAGATCACCGTGCGGCGCGAAGCCCCGAAAGTCGGGCGCAACGATCCGTGTCCCTGCGGCAGCGGCAAGAA
>CAINHV010000377.1 GCA_903848965.1 uncultured Opitutia bacterium
CCACTCGCGGGCGCTCGTGGCTACGAAGTCAGCGGCCACGCCACGCTCGGGCCGCCGCCTCCCAAGCCGACGTGTAACGTATTACGTTACACGTCGGCTTGGGATGGTTTCGGGGTCAGAGCGAAGTGGCAGACGTAACGTAATGCGTGACAAGTCAGCCCTCACGCCTTCGCGTTTTTCGCTACGCTGCCGAGGGAAGACGTACAGCGTGCCGGACGGAAACGCATTCCCCATCATGCCCACCGCACCGAAGATTCGGAGCCGGCACGCCCGCGCCGTCCACGTGCCGATGCGGCCGCACCGGACGAGCAGCGACACGATCACCCTCCTCCCGCTCGCGTTGCTCGATCTGACCACCGAGGACGGCATCGTCGGGCGCAGCTACGTGCTGTCGTAAACGCGGATGGCACTGCTGCCGTTGACCAAACTGATCAACAACCTCGCTCCCCTGATCGTGGGCACACCGCTCGGCCCGGTTGCGATCGAACGACTCCTGTAGCAGCGGTTCCGACTGCTCGGCCCCCAGGGCCTGACCGGGATCGCGATGTCCGGCATCGACCTGGCGGCTTGCGATGCGCTCGCCCAATCCCCACGCCAACCGCTAGTCACCGTGCTCGGCTGGATGCGGGCCGCCGCCCTGGCGGAGCAGCACGGGCTGCCGGTCTCGAGCCATCTCTTTTGCGCGTTCAGCGCGCATTTGCTGGCGGTGACACCCACGTGCCAGTTCCTCGAATACGCCGACTGGGCCGACCCCCATCGTTCAGGAGCCGGTGGTCGTGCGGGACGGCCACGTGGTGGTGCCGCACCGCCCCGGCTCCGGGCTCGAGCGGAATGAGGAGGCGATGCGGCGGTTTCTGGTTTGATGGCGCAAAAAAAGGAGTTTCCCGCTCACGACCGCCTCAAGGGGCGAGGATGAAATCAAACCCCTCCGCCAATCGGCGACCGCTTGACGCCGCGCCGAACGTCCCGACCGTCGGAGGCCGGAGAATTCCGAACATGATGGCCCGCCTCTTCCTCTTCCTGCTGCTGGCTCTGGCGCTCCGGGCCGGGCCGCAGTTTCACGGGGTACTCGATGCGGCGAAGGACGGCGTGTTCTTCGCGGTCGCCCCGGCCCCCGATCGACCTGCGCGCTGGCTGAAAATGGGAGCGCGAATCGACGGCTACGTGCTCACGGCCTATCGCGCGGCGGAGGGACAATTGGTCCTGACCAAGGATGGCGCGGAGTTGGTCGTGCCGGTCCGGAAATCGAAGATTCGATCGGGCACGACCTTCCTGGACGAGGCGAGCATCCGCGCGCTGGCCCGCGAGATCATGGCGGGCTGGGAGGGTTGGGATCTGCCGACGAGCGAAATTCTGACCTGGTATGGGACGGATTGGAATGTGGCGGCGGTTCGCCTCATTGACGGCAAGAAGGAGACGCGAATCATCTCCGCGCCCGACGGAATTCTCGTCTCCGCACCGAAGTGACGGACGGTAGCAGGCAAGGCCGAGAGTTCGGATCGACGCCCAGAGGTAAGCCGACGCGTCAGCGGAGCGACCGCGCGGGACCGAGCCCGCGAAAGGCGAGCAGGGCCGCAACCACCGCGAACCCTGCACCAGCGAGGAAGGTCGCCGGCGCCCCAAAGAACGTCCACAGCCAGCCCGCGAACACGCTCGCCACCAACAATATCACGCCGCGGACGAAGTTGATCACGCCAAATGCCGTGCCCCTCAACTCCGGCGGCGCAGTGTCAGCGGTGAGCGTCGCGATCAACCCTTCCGTCAGGCCAAGGTGCAGTCCCCACGCCGCAATCCCCGCGAAGATCATCCCAGGGCTGTCGCCGAACGCCAGGAGCAGATCCGCCACCACCATGACGAGGCAGCCCGCCCCGAGTAGCCGATGCCGCGGCCATCGGTCGGACAGCACGCCGGCGGGATAAGCCGCGAGCACATAGACGAGGTTCATCGCCACGAGGGCCAGCGGGGCGTAGACTTCGGGCAGACCAGTCGCGATCGCGCGCAGCACTAGGAACGCCTCCGAGAAGCGCATCAGGGTGAACAGCACCACGATCACGACGAGCCGCCCAAAGGAAGACGGAAACTTCCGCCAATGAAACCCGGCGAGCGGGCTGGCGCGTCCCGGCGCCACCCGTTGCTTCGCCGGTTCCCGCACCGCCACGGCGAGAATGGCCACCGCGACCAACGCCGGAATCGTGGCGACCCAGAAGACCAGGCGCACATTGCCGGCAAGCGCGATCATCAGGCCGGTCGCCACGAGCGGACCGAGGAAAGCCCCGACCGTGTCGAGCGTCTGGCGGAGGCCGAAGGCGGCGCCCCGCTGGTCGGGAGCGGCAAGATCCGCCACCAGTGCATCGCGCGGCGCGCCGCGAATGCCCTTGCCGATCCGATCCACGAAGCGGGCCGTAAAGACCATCGCCGCGCCCTCCGCGATCGGAAACAGCGGCTTCGTCAAAGCCGCGACCCCGTAGCCGATCAGGGCGAGCGGCTTCCGCCGGCCGCTCCAATCCGACCAAATCCCGGAGAACAGCTTCGTCATCGCCGCGGCGCTTTCGGCGATGCCTTCGACGAACCCGAGTGTGATCGCACTCACCCCGAGGGTGCCAACGAGAAACACCGGCAGCAGCCCGTGAATCATCTCGGACGATAGATCCATGAAGAGGCTGACAAAGCCGAGCGCCCAAATCCCGGCCGGCAGGCGACGGCGAATCACAGGCGACGGTGGGGCGGGAACCTCAGACATAAAGGACGGGGCAGTTCGAATGAGGCCGGAACGCCGCCAGTGACAAGACGGATGCGCTTCGCGGCCAGGGAGATCGCCCGCGAGCAAGATTCGCCGATCAATACGTAAGAAATGCGAAGCCCGCGTGTCACCGCGCCGCTAAACTGACGGCATGAAGCGCACTAAGTCCTCCCGCCCCGCGCCCCCCGCGCCTGCGTCCTCCAAAGTCATCACTCTGGACGATAAAATCCGCGAGCAGGCCTACTATCACTGGATCGACAACGGCTGCCCGAACGGCGACGACTTGGGTCATTGGTTCGCCGCCGAACAGCAAGTGCTCACGACTCTCGCCGAGGACCATGTGGCGAGCCCGTAACCGCATTTCTCGATCCGCGAGACGGTTGCCGCGCACGACGCTGACCCAACTCATCGATTTCATGCGCCCTCGGCGCTGCACGATAGTCGGCTCGACGTGGTGGCCCATGAGGCCCGCCAGCGTGTTCGCGTCCGCCAGCCCGGGGGCATGAATCGTTCAGCGTCGAAATAAAAGATCGGCTCCGCGCTCAGGCCCCCGTGGCTGCGGGCGTTCGCTCCCGGTCTGCCCCCGCTCGACTCCTGTGCAAAATCAGGACGGCGGCGACGCGGTTATGGTTCCAATCCAAGACGGTTTCACCGGCAATCCGAGGACAAGCCGAGTTAGGGCCCCGATCGTCCGATCGCTCCGCTGAACTCTTCTCCGTTCTGCCACTGC
>CAINHV010000378.1 GCA_903848965.1 uncultured Opitutia bacterium
CCACGATGGGCGGTTCCGTTTCATGACCGACATTCCTCCAGACATCAGCCACGACCAGCATGCGGTCCGGTGCCAGAAGCTCGCCGAGATGCGCGCCGCCGGCACCGATCCGTTTCGGGCGAACTTCGCCCCAACCCATTTCTCGGGCGAGGCGATCAAAGCCTATGTGGAGGGGCAGGAGAACACCGTCCGGGTCGGGGTCGCCGGCCGGCTCGTGGTCATGCGCGACATGGGGAAGAGTCAGTTCGTCAAGCTTCTCGATCAGCAGGGCCAGATTCAGCTCTACGTGAAGAAGGATGTCGTGGGTGACGAAGCCTACGCCGCGTTCAAGAAACTCGATCTTGGCGACATCCTCGGGGCCCACGGCACGCTCTTCAAGACGAAGACCGGCGAGGTCACGGTGCGGGTCGAGCGCTACACGCTCGTCGCCAAGGCGCTGCGGCCCCTGCCCGAAAAGTGGCATGGGCTCAGCGATCCCGAACAGGTCTATCGGCAGCGTTATCTCGATGTGATCGTGAATGCGGAATCGCGTTCGCGGCTCCTGCTGCGTTCCCGGATCGTGTCGCAAATCCGCCGTCTGCTCGAAGAGCGCCAGTTTATCGAGGTGGAAACCCCGGTGCTGGAGAGCACGGCGGGCGGTGCGGCCGCGCGCCCGTTCGTCACGCATCATAACGCCCTCGGCGTCGATTTCTTCCTGCGCATCGCGACGGAGCTGCGCCTGAAGCGGATGCTCGTCGGCGGCTTCGACCGCGTGTTCGAGATCGGTCGCATCTTCCGCAACGAGGGCGTGTCCCGCCGGCACAACCCCGAGTTCACCATGCTTGAGGTCTATCAGGCTTACAGCGACTACCGCGGGATGATGACCCTGATCCAGGACCTGCTGACCTCGCTGGTGCGCGATGTGATCAAGCCCGCGGATGGCTCGCTCAAGATCAAGCATGCCGCGAGCGGCCAGGACATCGACTTTGGCGGCCCCTGGCGCGAGGTGCGGTACAAGGATCTGATCAAGGAGGCGACCGGCGACGACGGCTGGTTCGAGCGGCCCAAGGCGGAGAAGATTGCGAAGGCCGAGGCCCTGGGCCTGGGCGTCAATCCCACATGGGAGGAATTCGAGATTACCAACGAGATCTTCTCCAAAAAGATCGAGCCCACCCTGATCCAGCCGACGTTTGTCACGCACCTGCCGAAGGAGCTGTGCCCGCTGGCCAAGTTGAACCCTGACGATCCGACCGTGCTCGATGTCTTCGAGCTGACGATCGGCGGAATGGAAGTTGCGCCGGCGTATTCCGAACAGAACGACCCCGAGGCCCAGCGCCAGATGTTCGAGCGGCAAGCCGGCGGGGAAAAGCAGAACATCGATCAGGACTTCCTCCTCGCCCTCGAGCACGGCATGCCGCCGGCCGGCGGCATGGGCGTTGGCATCGATCGACTTTGCATCCTCCTCACGGGCGCCGAAAGCATTCGCGACGTCATTCTCTTCCCGCAGCTCCGGCCGGGCGCCTGAGGGAAAGCCTCGGGTGAAAGCTGATCGCCGGGTTGAGTATGTGAATCGGTTCAATTGCTTCGCACCCGGCCCCCGCCCGTCAGTCTTTCGTTCATGCCCTGGTACCTCTACCTCGCCCTCAAGCAGCTCTTCCCCACCGGGCGGTTCCCGTTTTTCACGGCGATCTCGGTGATGGGCGTGGCGCTCGGTGTGATGGTGCTGACCATCGTGACCAGTGTCATGGGCGGCTTCGGGTACGAGATTCGGCGGATGATCGTCGAGACCGAGGGTGAGGTCACCGTCCGCCCCGTGTCGCTCGTGGAGGATGTCCCGGCTACCCTGGCGAAAATCCGGGCGGTGCCGGGCGTGGTCGCGGCGAGTCCGTATGCCAAGGGTCCGGTCATGGTGATGTCGCAGGGCATCCCGGCCTTTCCGGTGTTTCGCGGCCTCGACTTGGACAGCGTCAACGCCGTGACCAACCTCGCGCGCTTTGTCAGCCCCGTCGGGGCGATGGACGATCTCGATGACGATTCGATCATCCTGAGCTCGCAGCTCGCGCAGACGCTCGGCGTGCGGCTGGGCGATGCGGTGGAAATCTATTCGCCGCTGCTGATCGAGAAACTGAAGAGCGATGAGATCTTCCTGCCGCGGCCGTTCCGGGTGGTCGGCCAGCTCTACGTCGGGCATCAGCAACTCGACAGCAGCATGGTCTACGGGACCCTCCGCGCCGCGCAGGAAATCTACGGGCTCGGGCACCGCGCGCACGGCGTCAACCTCCGGCTGGCGCGGGGCGCTTCCGAGTCAACGGTCGTCGCCCGCCTCAACGCGGCGCTGCCTGGCGATCTGCACGCCTACCTGTGGATGGAGAGCTGGGCGGATTTCCTGTGGGTCCTGAACCTCGAGAAGAGCATTAATTTCTTCCTGCTCCTGTTCATCGTCATCATCGCGGCCTTCTCGGTGATGAGTTCGCTGCTGATTTCCGTCGTGCGGAAGACGCGGGAGATCGGGCTGCTCGGCGCGCTCGGAGCCAGCCCGCGGCAGGTAGCCCTGTGTTTCTGCGCCCAGGCGTTCGTGATTGGGGTGACCGGAACCGGGATCGGGCTGGCGCTCGGCTTCGGGGTGCTGGCGATTCGCAACGAGATCGTCCACGGCCTGACCAATCTCCTCCAGCGGCAGGGGACGCTGCAGCAGTTCTACCAGTTTACGGATCTCCCCTCGCACACCCTGCCGAGCGACCTGGTCGTCACCGTGGTGGCGGCGATCGTCATTTCCACGCTGGCCGGACTGCTGCCGGCCTGGCGGGCGGCGAAACTCAAACCCGTGGAGGCGTTGCGCGGTGAGTAACGCCTGGCGAACGGCGGGATCACATGGAGGGCCGAGCTCCGTCGAGGCCGAATTCCGGCATGAAGATCGGTGCGGCCTCGGCGGAGCTCGGCCCTCCACGAATGCTCGGCCCTCCAAAGGTGATCGGCCCGCAGGAAAGTCGAAGGGTGCGCCATGAGTGAACCCGTGCTCCACGCCCAAGGGCTCGCCAAGACGTATCAGAGCGGTGACCGGCGAATCGCGGTGCTGCGCCAGGTCGATCTCGAAGTCCGCGCCGGGGAGACCGTCTCGATTCGCGGGGAATCGGGCTCGGGAAAATCAACCTTGTTGAACCTGTTCGCGGGCCTCGACACGTCGGATGCCGGCCAGCTCGCGTGGGAGGGAAAGCCGGTCGTGCTGGCCGAGGCCACGCGCCGGCGGGCGGCGTTTCTCGGGATGGTGTTTCAGTCCTTCTACCTCATCCCGGAGATCGACGCCTTTCAGAATGTTCTGATGGCGGCTCGCATTCGGGGCATTCCCGGTCCGGCCGAACGCGCGAAGGCGAATGTTCTGCTGCGGCGCGTCGGCCTGTCGGAGCGGGCGACACATCTGCCGGCGCAGCTTTCTGGCGGCGAGCGGCAACGGGTGGCAGTGGCGCGGGCGCTCTTAAATTCTCCGCGACTCCTGCTGGCGGACGAACCCACCGGCAATCTCGACGAGCACACGGGTGACGCCGTGGTCGAGCTGTTGCTCGCGCTCTGTCGCGAGACGGGGACCGCCTTGGTCTTGGTGACGCACAACGTGGCGCATGCCGCCAAGACCCAGCGATCGCTTTTCCTTCACGACGGAGTCCTGCGCGAGACGCGGGTGGGGGAGTGATGGTCGCACCGCACTCTCTTGCCGTTCCGCCTGAAGGCGGAACTACCAGCCATGGTCCAGGAGTGATTCGCCCCCGGGTTTAGGGTTGAGAACGCGCACGGTAGCGGCGGCAATGCCGTCGGTGTCTCAACCTCCTTCCTCCTCCTCCTCGCCGCGGATTCGTTGCGGTGTCGCCGGCGTCGGCTCACTTGGCCAGCACCACGCCCGGATTTACGCGGCGCTCCCCGGCGCCGAACTGGTCGGGGTGTACGACGCGAATGCCGACCGTGCGGCCGAGATCGCGGCGCGGCATGGCTGCCGCAGTTTCGCGTCGCTCGAGGAACTCGGGGAGGCCTGCGATGCGATGTCGATCGTGGTGCCGACCGATCGGCATGCGACGGTGGCACTGCCGCTGCTCGCGAAGGGCTGCCATCTGTTGATCGAGAAACCGCTTTGCGCGTCGCTGGCCGAGGCGGAGCAGGTGCTCGCGGCGGCGCAGACGCACCACGCTTTGGTCCAAGTCGGGCACATCGAGCACTTCAATCCCGTGATGGGTTTCCTCGAGAAGGAAGTCAGCGCGCCGAAGTTCATCACCGCCGAGCGGCTCGCGCCCTTCACGCCGCGGGGCACGGAGGTGGGAGTGGTGCTCGATCTGATGATCCACGACATCGGGATCGTGCTGGAACTCGTGAAGTCGCCGGTGGCCTCGATCCACAGCGTGGGCGTGAGCGTGCTCTCGAAAACCGAGGACATTGCGAATGCACGGATCCAGTTCGCCAATGGCTGTGTCGCCAATCTCAGCACCAGCCGGATGAGCCTGAAGAAGGTGCGGGAAATCCGGGTGTTTCAGCCGACCGGCTACTTCTCCTTCGATTTCATGAACCAGACCGGGCACCTCGTGCGGAAATCCGGCATGCTCGAGTATGCCGCGAAGCTGATGAGCGGGGCGGTCAAGCCTGGCGATCTCGGCGCGGTGCCGATCGAACCGGTGCCGCTGGAGAAGGGCGAGCCGCTGGCCCTCGAGCTCGGTCACTTTGTCGACAGCGTCGCCAAGGCCAAGCAGCCGAAGGTCGGCGGGGCGCTCGGCAAGAGCGCGCTCGAGGTGGCGATCGCCATCACGGAGCAGATTCGCGCGGGCTGGTAAGATGACCCGGTGCGGGTCCCGGTTCCTGTGGGCATGAATGCGGCACCTATCTTTCCGGAGCCGGCCGACGGGCGCGTCGACGTCCTGATCGTGGCCGGCGAACACTCCGGCGATGAGCACGCGGCGACGATGCTTCGCGGTTTGCTCGATCGTGCGCCGGGGATGGCAGTGGCGGCGCTCGGCGGACCCCAGCTCGCCGCGGCGGGGGCGCAACTGCTGCATGATCTCACCGCCTCGTCGGTGGTCGGGTTGGTTGAGGTGCTGAAGAACTATTCGTATTTTCGCGCGCTGCTGGACGAGACGATCCGCTGGATCGCAGCGCACCGCCCGCGGGTGGTGTGCCTGGTGGATTACCCCGGCTTCAACCTGCGGCTGGCGGCGGCGCTGCGGGAACGCGGACTCTCCGCCAAGGGGGGCGGCGCGATCCGGGTGGTCTAGTACATCTCGCCCCAGATCTGGGCGTGGAAGGCGGGACGGCGCTTCACGATGGCGCGTGATCTGGATGCAATGGCGGTGATCTTTCCCTTCGAGCCCGCGTGCTATGCCGACACGACGCTGCCGGTGGAGTTCGTGGGTCATCCCTTCCTCGGGCCGGGCTACGTGCCGCCAGTCGCCTACGATCCGGCGGGTCCGATCCTGCTGCTGCCCGGCAGTCGGCAGCAGGCGGTCGCGCGTATTTTTCCGCGGCTGCTGGCAGGACATGCGGCCTTCGGCGAGCGCGAGGCGGTGGTGCTGTATCCCAGCGGTGACATTCTGGAGGAACTGCGGCGTGCGAATCCACCCGCTCAGCTACGACTGCTGCCGGTCGTGGAGCGCCGCCGCGGCCTGTCTGCCGCCCCCGTGGGCGCGGCCGCGGTGCTGACTTCGAGCGGGACGATGTCGATGCACTGTGCCCTGGCGGGCATTCCCGGCGCGATCAGTTATCGGGCCAACACGCTGACCTATG
Source organism: uncultured Opitutia bacterium (assembly GCA_903848965.1). Lineage (GTDB taxonomy): Bacteria > Verrucomicrobiota > Verrucomicrobiia > Opitutales > Opitutaceae > ER46. The sequence continues at coordinate 5,734 of CAINHV010000378.1, forward strand.
CCATCGGCCGGCTGCTCGTCCGGGTGGAGTATCTCGGGATCGCGAACCTCATTCTCGGCGAGGCCATGTACCCCGAGTATATCCAGGGTGCGGCGACGCCGGCGGCGCTGGCGGCCGAGTTGCGGGACTGCGTGCATCATGCCGCGCGGCAGACCGCGACGGCGGCGCAGGCCCAGCGGCTGCGGGTGATGCTCGCGGGACCGGCGACGGGGACGGCCGCGGACTGGCTGGGCCGGCAGGTTGATTGAGTTTTGCGATTCAGACTGACGTCGGAAATCGAGTCCCTGCCCTCCCCCGCAGGGCTACATCTCAGCCGACTCATGCCGGTTAGGCGCCTCCTCTCCGGAGAACGTGCTGAAACTGATTGATGTAGGGCTGCCGCTCGTTGGGGCGCAGTCTTGCGGCGCCCACTAACGATCCAATCCCGCGAGTTCGTAGTTCCGCCTTCAGGCGGAATCCGAATCAACCAGCCGCCTGAAGGCGGTAATACCAACTCAGCGCCGCCGTGAAGTGGAACGGGATCTGCCTGACCGTTCGATCAAGCGCGCGGCGACGGCACGGCTTCTCCGCTGGCCGGACCTTCCGGACTGGCGGCGCCGGAATCGACCTTCACGGCCAGCGCGGCGATTTGCGGCGCCACCTGGCGCCAGAGCGCGTCGGCCTTCTCCGCGACGATGGCGCGGCACTTGGCGATCTCCGCCTCGCGGGCGGCGCGATTCTCCGCCGCGATCTTGGCGAGATCGTCGAGGTTGTAGAGAAAGACGTTCTCGATCTCGGCCACCGCCGGTTCGACGTCGCGCGGCAGCGCCTGATCGATGAAGAAGAGGGGCTGCGCCGGCCGGCGCTGCATCGCGGATCGCACCACGGGCAGCAATACGACCGGATCGGGCGCGGACGTGGCGCAGACGACGACATCGAACTCCGCCATCCGGGCGTCGCGCTGCTCGAAGGGCATCGCGCTCGCCCCGAGCGAGGTCGCGAGTTCCATGGCGCGCTCGAAACGGCGACTGGCCACGGTGACGGTGGCGGCCCCGCGGCTGAGAAAGGCCTTCGCCGTCTTCTCGCCGATTTCGCCGGCGCCGAGGAGCAGGATGCGCGTTTCCTTCAGGCTGCCGAAGATGGTGAGGGCGAGATCGACCGCGACATTGGCGACGCTGACCTGGCCCTCCGTAATCGCGGTGTGGGTCCGCACGTGCTTGGCTGCCTGAAAGCCCTTCTGAAAAATGCGGTTCAGCACCGGCCCGGTGGACCCGCGGGCCTGGGCGGAGGCATAGGCGTCCTTCACCTGCCCAAAGATCTCGGTCTCGCCGAGCATCTGCGAGTCGAGCCCGGCGGAAACCTCGAGCAGGTGTTGCACGGCTTCACGTCCGCGGAGCGTCAGCCGGATCCGGTCAAATTCCACGGCATCGAATTGCTGCCGCTGGCAAAACGCGGCCGAGATGCGCGCCACCGCATCCGGGCTCGAGGCGACGCCGTAGAACTCGACGCGATTGCAGGTGCTCAAGACGGCGTATTCCCTCAACCCGTCAAGCGCGCCCAGTTCCGCCTGCAGGTCGGCCAGGCCAGCCGCATTCAGCGAAAGTTTTTCGCGCACCGCGAGCGTGGCGCGGTGATGCGTGGCCCCGAGGACGAAGAAACCGTCGGGCGTCATCGGCGGTCCGGCTCCCCGGCCGGAGGAACCTCATGGCGGCTTCGATCGACCGGCCCGAGCGACAGCAGCGCCGCGGCGAAGAGTGCGACGCAGGCCCACGCAAAACGCTTGGCCAGCAGCCAGCCGCGCAGCCTCAGGCCGAGGGTCGTGGCATAGGTGAGCCAGACCGCGACCGTGGCCAGGAGCTTGGCGAGGTTGACGGTCGACATATCGCGAACCCAATACACCGAACCGACCGCGAGGGAGGCGGCCAGGATGGCCACCCCGGCGGCCAGCAGCCGCACGCTCATCTGGTCGAGATCGAGGATCGAGGGCAGGAAGGAGTGCCAGCCGCCGACGTTCTTGTGCTTGAGCGAGTGATTGCGGAGGAGGAACAGCAACCCGGTCAGGGCCAGCAGTGCAAAGATGCCATAACTGAAAACGGCGAGCGCCGCGTGCAGCTCGATCCAAGGATTGTCGCCAAAGATATGGCGGCGAATCTCGGCGTCCCAAGACGGAATCGAGAGGGAGACCAGCGTAAGGATCGCCGCGAGGCAGGAGGAAAAGTATCCCAGGAGGCTGGCGCGAAAGGTCACCCCGACCGCGAGGTACAGCGTGATGGCCGACCACGCCGTGAACTGGCAGAGCTCGAGGGTGTTGCCCAGCGGACAGCCCCCGACCAGGCGGCCGCGCACGCCGAGCCCGATGAGCTGGAGGACGTAGCCCGCCGCGATCAGGCCGTAGGTCGCGGCTCCGGCGGGACGCCCGTGGCGCAGCATCGACACCGTGCCCTGCACGAATCCCGCAAAATACAGCCCGGCGGCAGCCCAGAGCCAGGTGCGGTCCGTGAAAGTGTCGAACATGAGGGGAGCAAGCTAGGGCCGGCGCCGCGGGGGGCAAGTCTGCGGCGCGGGGTGGACCACGGCTGGGAGCATCTCACTTTCGGCCAGCTCCTGCCGGGCACCGACTCGTAGTTCCGCCTTCAGGCGGAATCCGGGCGGCCCGCTGCTTCCGCCTGAAGGCGGAACTACCAACCACGGTCCATGGCAGAAAACCGCGATGGGTCCGGCGCGGGGGCCGGGGGCGTCACCCGAACGTGACGATCTTTCGGTTCGCCGTGGTATAACGGGAAGGGCACGGTTCACCTCCCGCCAGCCGGTTACGAACCATCCGGCTGGCCGTAAATTCTATGCCCCTCCGCCGTTTCCCGCTGTCGTTTCTCGTGGCCTCCTTGCTCCTGGGGGCCGGTGCCGTTACCTGGGCCCAGTCCTCCGTCCGTCCGCCCACCGCCCCGCAATGGTTCAAGGGCAACCTGCACACGCATTCGCTCTGGAGCGACGGCGACGACTATCCGGAGATGATTGCGGATTGGTACAAGCAGCAGGGCTATCACTTCCTCGCGCTCTCGGATCACAACGTCCTGCAGGAAGGCCAGCGCTGGCTGGAGCTGAAGCCGCCGGCCGTGATCGCTGGCGAATTGGTGCAGCGTGGCGGCGGCGAGGTCCTGCAAAAGTATCTCACGCGCTTTGGCGCCGACTGGGTCCAGCAGCGCGAGGTCGGGGGCCGCCAGGAGGTCCGGCTGAAGCCGCTCGACGAGTATCGCTCGCTGCTCGAGGAGCCCGGCCGGTTCCTGATGATTCCGAGCTCGGAAATTTCGTCGTCGTGGAAGCGTCCGAAAACCGCGACCACGCCGGAGCAGGGCGGCCCCGTCCATATCAACGTGACCAATCCGCGCGACTTTATCGCGTCCGTCCCGGGCGACAACGCCGTCACGATCATGCAGCAGACCGTCGACGCGGTCCTCGCGCAGCGCGAGCGGACGGGCCAGCCCATGTTCCCGCACATTAATCACCCGAATTTTGTCTGGGGCATCACGGCCGAGGAGTTGATGCAGGTGAAGGGCGAGCGTTTCTTCGAGGTCTACAACGGCCATCCCCGCGTGCACAACGAGGGCGATGCCACCCGGCTGAGCACCGACACGATGTGGGACGTGCTGCTCACGAAACGGCTCACCGAGCTGAATCTTGGCGTGATGTTCGGCATCGGCGTCGACGACTCGCACAACTATCACCAGCAGGGTCTCGGCCGTAGCAACACCGGCCGGGGCTGGGTCATGGTGCGCGCGCGGCACCTCACCGCGGAGTCCCTCATTGCCGCGCTGGAGGCGGGCGACTTCTACGCGACCTCCGGCGTGACGCTGCGCGACGTGCAACGGGAACCGGGCCGGCTCGCCGTCGAGATCGAGGCTCAGCCCGGCGTGACCTACGTCACGCGTTTCATCGGCACGCGGCGCAACTATGATCCCCGCAGCGAACTGGTGCCGGCGCCGGCCGGTCAGCCGATCGCGACGCTGCCCCATCGGCGTTACAGCGATGACGTGGGCGTCGTGCTCGCCGAGGTGAAGGGGCCGCGGGCCGAGTATCGGTTGAAGGGCGACGAGATTTACGTGCGGGCAAAGATCGTCTCCTCGCAGGTGAAGGTGAACGGGTCCATCGCCGAAGAATTCGAGACCGCGTGGACGCAGCCGGTGGTGGCCGCGACGAAGTAGCCGCCATTCAGGAAATTATTCCCGGTAAGTGAGCGATCCACCGCTGCAGCATTGCAACCCGTGTGGCTGCGAGCGTGAGCGAGTGGCAGATCGTCCGAGTGGCACGGGTCTCCCGACCCGTGAAAAGCATTGAGATGCTCGTAACGTTTCGCACGGGTCGGGAGACCCGTGCCACGACGAACAACACTTCGGGCTTCCTAAGCCACCGACCGGGCCCTACGAACTACGGCGCCATGGCACCCCCCTTCGCGCGACTCCCTGGCAGCGGATCTTGGTCCGGACCGATGGTCGGAGAATCCGCGCGCTGACCTGCGATGGAAGCGTCCCCGACTCCCCCCGCACCGGCCATTGCGCCCTCCGGCATCCGGCATCGGGTGCTGGCCTTTGCCGCCACGCTGGCCGTCATCACCTACGTCGATCGGGTCTGCATCGCGCAGGCGGCGCCGTACATCCAGCGCGATCTCGGACTGTCCTCGGCGCAGATGGGCCTCGCGTTCTCGGCCTTCGCCCTGGCCTACGCGATTTTTGAAATACCTGGCGGCTGGCTCGGCGACTGGATCGGTCCGCGGAAGGTCCTGCTGCGCGTCGTCCTGATGTGGTCGGCCTTCACCGCCGCGACAGGCTACGCCTGGAACGCGGCCTCGCTGATCACGGCGCGCTTCATCTTCGGGGCGGGGGAGGCGGGCTGTTTTCCGAACCTTACGAAGGCCTTCATGATCTGGCTGCCGGCCAACGAGCGCACGCGGGCCCAGGCCATCATGTGGTTGAGTGCGCGCTGGGCCGGCGCGTTTACGCCGCTGCTCGTCATCTGGGTCATGTCCTGGCTCTCGTGGCGCAATACCTTCGTGCTCTTCGGCGCCGCCGGCGTCGTCTGGGCTATTGTCTTCGCCCGCTCATTTCGCGATCGCCCGGAGGACCACCCCGGCGTCAACGCCGGCGAACTTGCCTTGCTGGCGGGCAACGCCAGTCACGGCGGCGGCCATCCGCGCGTCCCCTGGCGCCGGCTCCTCGCCTCCCGTTCCATCTGGCTGCTCTGGGCCCAGTATTTCTGTCTCAATTACGGCTGGTTCTTCTACGTCACCTGGCTCCCCACCTATCTGCGCGAAACCCGGGGACTCGAGCTCAGTCAGAATGCGATCATGTTCTGGTTGGAGGGCGTGCTTTCCAGCCAGTTTTCGGCTGAGACGACGCGCAGGGTCCTCGTGGCGGCGCTGTCAGGAATCCCGCTCTTCGTGGGCGGGTTGGGTTGCATCGCCGTCGGCTTCATCACGCCGCGATTAATTGCGCGGTTTTGTCGCGTCGCGCCGGCCCGCCGGCTGCTCGCAATCGTGGGGTTTACCGGTGCCTCGGTGCTGCTGGTCGGATCTTTCTACGTCCGCGATCCGCTGCTCGGGATGCTGGCGATGGGCCTCGCGAGCTTCTGCAACGACCTCACGATGCCCGGAAGCTGGAGCACCTGCATGGACCTCGGCGCGCGCTATGCCGGTACGCTTTCGGGCGCGATGAACATGGTCGGTGCGCTCGGCGCCGCCGTCGCCCCGCTCGTGATTGGCATCATCCTCGACACCACGAACCGCGACTGGGCCGTGACATTCTGGATCTCGGGCGCGATCTACTTTCTCGGTGGCCTGTGCTGGCTGTGGATCGATCCGGTGACACCGATCACGGCGGAGGAACCGGAAAATGTTCGTAGCGCCGGTCTCTGACGGGCGGAGGTCGATTCGAAACGCAGAACGGATTTCGCCGGTCGGAGACCGGCGCTACCCCGCCGCGGTCACCGATTGGGCTGCTGGTTCCACGGCATCGGCATGGTCGGCTTCCGCCGGTGGAGATCGACCCGGCGATCCTTGGGCCGGTCCTTGAACCAGGTGACGAAGCGCGCGAGCTGGGTCACCGCCTCCTCGTAGGCGCGACGGCCCTTTTCGGCGGTCGCGAGCTCCGCCGCGCCGAGAACACCGGTGTCGCTGTAGCTGCTCGTCCACGAGACGATCGTCGCCGGACCCGCGCCGAAGAGGTCGACGTAGTTGAACGGGCTCTTCTCTTTGTTGAAGCTGATCTTCCCGCTCTTGATCTTGTCCTTCCGGACATTGTCACCGTCGAGATAGAGATAGAGCGAAGTCTCGAGTTCGCACGCATGCGCGCAGCCGCCGGGAAACTCGCTCTCGCGCCAGCTTGGCAGGAAGTCCTTGTCCACAGTGAGCAGGTTCCACCAGGCGCCGAGGATGCACTCGGCATCCGTCTCGAGGTTCGTCCGCCGGGCGACGAGATCGAGATTCGGCATGTTCGAGCCGTGCCCGTTCAGGAGCATGATCTTCTTGAAGCCGTGGTAGGCGAGCGAGCGGGTGATATCCAACACGTGCTCCATGAAGGTCGTGTAGTTGGTGTTAATCGTCCCCGGGAAATCCATCACGTGCCCCGTGTAGCCGTAGGAAACGGTGGGGAGGACGAGCATCTTGTCCGGCACGAGTTGGCCGGCGCCGCGCGCGATCCCCGTCGGGCAGACGAGATCCACGTCGAGCGGCAGGTGGGGTCCGTGCTGCTCGACCGCGCCGCACGGGATGATGCAGACCTTGCCGAGATCGATCGCGTCGTTGATTTCGGGCCAGGTGAGCTTCTCGTAGCGGTACTCGGTGGCGGCACGGGAGGGTCGGACGCGTCGCTTGGATTTCATCGCGCGGAGTGTGAGGGGGCCCGTCAAGGCGTGGCAACGCCGGGATCGCGTGGCGCTGCGCCGACAGGCGGCCCGGACCGGAAACCCCTGAGTCAGGGAGCCTGAAGCCATTAAGCCATGAACCTGCGCGGCGGACCCGCAACCAAAGCGGAGGGCCGAGCTCCGCCGAGGCCGCTCTTGAATCGCTAAACGATCCGGCCTCGACGGAGCTCGGCCCTCCATAGAAGCCGGGTCCCCGTGGCTGCGAGCGTGAGCGAGCGGCAGCCCGGCCGAATGGTACGGGTCTCCTGACCCGTGGAATGAATTCCGATCCCGGTTCACGGGTCGGGAGACCCGTGCCACCCAAGAGCGAAACAACTTAAGGTAGGTCGCGCCGCCACTCGCTCACGCTCGCAGCCACGGAATGACAGTCCTCCGCCACCTGGCTCTGTTTCAGGGTTTTCTGGCTTCAGGCTCAAAACCGGCCTGCCTCCAGCTGCGATCTCAGTCCAAGAGTTTCGCTCCGCCGGTGTACTTCGCGACGGCGTCGGGATCGAGTTTCAGGCCTAGTCCGGGCGTCGTGGGAATCGCGAGCATGCCGTCCGCATCGAGCTTCCAGCCGCCGGCGGCGATCTCGTCGATGAAAGGCGAGCCGTCGAGGTACTCCACGAGATCGGTGGTGGGAAACACCGAGGCGAGCTGCAGGTCGGCCGCGAGCCCGACTGCCGTGTTCCAGCCGTGCGGGATGAAGCGCACGCCGTTCTCCTGCGCCATCCAGCCGATGCGGCGCTCCTCGCTGATTCCGCCGACCTTGGTCACATCGGGTTGGACGATGTCGAACGCGCCCGCCTGCAGCCAGGGTTGAAACGACTGCCGGCGCGTCAGGACTTCGCCGCCCGCGATCGGCAGCGGCGCGCGCCGCCGCAGCTCCACGAAGTCGGTCAGGGCATCCGGCAGCAGCGGCTCCTCGAACCAGGCCACATTGTAGTTGGCCAGCATCCCGGCGGTTCGCAGCGCCCACTTGTAGCCCTGTTTCCAATACGCGTCGCTCGCGCCCGCGTCGACCATCAGCTGCGCGTCGTCGCCGACCGCGGCCCGCGCCGCGCGGACGATCGCCTCGTCGGTCGCCGCGTCCACCCGGCCGAAGGGCCCCCAGCCAATCTTGAAGGCGCGGAAACCCTTGGCGCGGATCCCGCGCAGCCGCTCCGCCAGGCGATCCGGCTGATCCATGAGAATCGAGGCGTAGGGTCGGACGCGCTCGCGGCAACGGCCGCCGAGCAACCGGCCAACGGGCTGGCCGGTGACCTGGCCGAGCAGATCCCACAGCGCGATGTCGATCCCACCGATGGTGTGCGTGATGGATCCGCCGCGACCGAGCCAGAAGGTGTTTTGGTGGAGCTTCTCGCTCACGCGCTCCGGTTCGAGGGCGTTCTCGCCGCGATAGAGCGGCTCGAGGACGTTTAGCGCCGCGCGGACGAGTTGGTCGTTGCTGAACACGCTGCCGAGGCCGATGAGGCCCTCGTCCGTGTGGACGGCGATCAGCGTGTGCACGCAATCCTCGGGGCGCAGTTCGTTGCTCCAGCCACCCTCGGGGGTGGCGCCATAGAGTCCGGCGCAGCGGATTTCGCGGATTTTCATGTGGGGAAAGGAAAAGCGGCCGGGTCCGTGATTTCGAGACAAAGTCGGGAGACCGGAGCCGTTTCAGTTGAGCGGTAGTCGATAGGAAGTCGTGGGCGACCGTCGCGGGCGTGCACGAGGCACGCCCCTACAAAATGCGGGGGAGGACGAGGCCCGTCTGTGTATAATGCAGGCGTGGACAAAATACGTCCCATGTACGGGCGTGGCTCGTCCACGCCCGGCTGGCTACGTGGCA